>NZ_JBLTJC010000031.1:0-50924 GCF_048158785.1 Streptomyces colwelliae
CCCGCACCCCGCACCCCGCACCCCGGACCGACCGTAGATCGGAAAGACCCACTGTTTCGCCCAGATCAGAGTTCGAGGCCGAAGAGCGCTGCCGCGTTGGCGGAGGAGAACTTCTGTCGGTCCTCGTCGGAAGTGAAGTGTCCGAGGAAAGAGTTGATCTCGTCCTGGGTCGGGTGCTGGAACGGGTAGTCGGTGGAGAAGATCAGCCGGTCGACGGTGGTGACGGACAGGGCGTGGTGGAGCAGCGCGGGGTTGAGCATGCCGGAGGCGGTGATGTGGAAGTTCGTGCGGATGTAGTCCGAGACGGGCCGTTGCAGGCCGGCGAGGCGGGAGAGGCTGTCGGCCCGGTCGAGCCAGAACAGCAGCATCTCGCCCCAGTGGCCGAGCACTATCTGCAGGGCGGGGTGGCGGTCGAAGGTGCCGCGCAGGATGAGCCGGAGTGCCGCGGTCGCGGTGTCGAGGTGCCAGCCCCATCCGAAGGTGGCCAGGCCGAGATCGGTCAGCTCGCCGAGGCCTCGGTAGGAGGCGTCGCGCACCGCGTCCGAGGGGATCTGCGGGTGGATGAAGACTGGCTGGCCGAGCTCCGCCGCGGCGGCGAAGAACTCGTCGTAGGCCGGGTCGTCGAGGAACCGGTCGCCGGAGCGGCCGTAGACCATCGTGCCGACGTGGCCCAGGCCCTTCGCGCGCACGAGCTCGTCGACGACGTGCTCCGGGGAGGACATGGGCAGGGTCGACAGCGCCCGGAACCGCGTCGGGTTCTTGCCGACGGCCGCGATGGCCGTGTCGTTCGCGGCCCGGCTCAGGTGCCGGGCCTGCTCGGCGGGGAGCGGCTGGGTTCCGGGCGGGGTCAGAGCGAGGACCGAGATGTCGATGCCCTGGGCGTCCATCGCGGCGATCCGCTCCTCGCCCAGGTCCTCCAGGCGGTGCCGGTGGTCGCCCATCTCGTTGAAGGCGAGGCTCTGGTCCGGCCGCGGCAGGGCTTTGAGAGCGGATGTGAGGCCGGGGGTTACCCAGTGTTCTTCGATGGCGACGAGGGGCATGGTCTTCGTCCTTCGATCGGGTGAGCGGCGCGTCCGGGGGCTTCGTTCCAGCAATACCTGTCAACTGACAGCAAAACTAGCGCACGGACTAAAGTAGCTGTCAACTGACAGCAATCACGGAACGACGACGGAGGCCCTGGCACATGGACGAGGGACAGACTTCGAGGCTGTTCGAACTCGCCGACCGGATCCTGGCGGTGGGCCGCCACATCGGGGCGTCGAAGGAGGGCGAGGTCGAGTCGGGAACACCGCTGCAAGGAGCGGTGATGCGCTACATCGACCGCCACCCGGGCACGACGGCCCGCGAGGCCGCCGAAGCCACCCAGATGATCTCGAGCAACTTCAGCCGGGCGGTGCGGGGCCTGGAGCAGGCGGGGCTGGTACGGCGCGACGCCGATCAGCACGATGCGCGGCGGGTGCGCCTGTATCCCACCGAGAAGGCGCAGGAGAACCTGCAACGCCTGCGTGAGGTCTGGAGCCGCCTCCTTGAGGAGACTGTCACCGATGCCGACGACATCGACGCCGTGATCTCCACCCTGCGCACCATCGAGACCCGGCTGGTCGCCCGAACCCGCCCCGGGGCCCGATGATTCCGGCGATCGCGCCGCATCCGCTCTGCCCAGGTCAACGAAAACAAGAAACCCCAGGTCAGAAGCCTGACCTGAGGTTTTCCATGGAGCCCCCTGTCGGATTCGAACCGACGACCTACGCATTACAAGGTCGCCAGAGCGTTACCCTATGCTTCACCGAACGTCACTGTTTCCACTGTCTGTGCAGGTCAGGCCGCATGTGCATACCCGGGACTCATTGATCGTTCACGGAGTTTCCCCGTCCTTCCGGCCCCATCCTGGACCCAGGTTTGGGCTGGCCCCCGGCTGGCCTGGCACCAGTCGGGCTGATATCAAGCTCAGCGGCGGGCGGCAAATCCTCCCTTTCTCGAACGAGCCTTGCGACGCGAAGAAGCTCCGCCTCGGCAGGAACGGCGTCCTTGAAGTTGCAGATGCAGGGACTTGGATCTACGTGTGCTTCTTCGTGTCGCTGGCCGCCGGAGTCGTGGCAGTCGTCTGGCCCCGGGCCTGGCTGCCCTTTCGTATTGCAGCCAGCCCAGCCAGGAAGGCCAGTGCGACTGCACTGACACGGCATTCGTGACCAGGCCCACGTAGCGCCGCGTAACAGCCACTCCCGCCTATCCCCGCTTCGCCGGTCTCGCCGCCTGACACAATTGATCTTGAGGGTGGTCTGATTTCCGTCGCCCTCAACCCACCGTATCCGTGCGATCCGCTACCCCAGCCGAGTACTCGTACTCATGTCCCCACAGGTGCCCGGCTGACACAGTGGTCACAGCGGGGTCCTTCAGCACGGCTTCGTTGAGCGGACAGTTGGCTGCTGTCTCACATCGGCCATTCGCCGTCCACTCTCCTCGTCCGGTCGACAGCCGACTCTCGCTCAACCAGCGCGGCGCAGAAGATTGCACGTCGCAGCGGCGGAGCTACTCCGGGTCTAACGCGATCGCTTTCAGCCAGCTTCACGCCTTGGTGGGAGCCGGATTCCGCAGAGATGCAAGATCACAGCTATCTTGCCGAGTTACATCTGTCACGGATGAGGCACTACCAGTGAGCGGCCGAGGGACTCGCTGAGCAACGTGCCGCACAGGGAGGAAGCGGTGGCGGTCGACAACACAGGGGATCCGCAGGTAACTGCCGCTGGGCTTGAAGCAGCTGCTGGCGGCGCGATCGCCGCGTCGGGCATAGGGCCCTTCGCCGGTATCGGTGCCGTCGTGGCACAGGCGCTGCGTGTCGAGGGCGAGACGCTGACGACCTTCAAGAAGCGGGTCGACGATCTCCTGACCCAGCTGGAAGAGTCGAAGGCCGCCCCGCGGAGGATCGCCGACGGTGGCCTGCCAACAGGACGGCTCGGGAGCTTCGACGAGGCCGACGCACTTCACGCTTCCTGCACCCGCGTGCACTCCCGCCTGGAGCAGCTGTCCAAGATGCTGGCGCTGCAGATCGAGGGGCTGGTCGTCACGGTCGACGCGTCGAAGAGCGGCTATCACAACCTTGACGACGACGTCCGAGACCGCCTGAGCCGGATCCGGGTCGAGGCGAACAAGTTGATCGCCGACGAGGCGGGTCCGGGGGCGCGGGCACACACCAGCGGCGCGTCGAACGGATCGGCCCGCGACCAGCAGGGCTCCCAGCCAGCGGATGAGCAAGCCGGTGGCCTGTGATGGCGGTGTCGACGTCAGGGAAGAGTGGCAGCACAATGACCGCGGCAGGGAAGGCGGGGCAACTTCATGTCTGACTGGGGCAGTCGGGCCTGGCAGATGGTTAAGGAGACCCGGTTCGTTGCCCACAATCCAGAAGAGCTGTGGGCCATGGTCGAGCCCGCGGACGGTGCGACGGCCACGGAGCTGGGCGAACTGCTGACCCAGGCCGCCAAGACGATCAAGGAGATCGGCGGCGACCTGCGCACGCACAGCATGGCCGTCGAGTGGGACGGCGAGGGCGGCGAGGCGTTCCGGACGTGGTGCAACCAGGCCGCGCTGGCCACTCTGGGCCTGGGCGACTACAGCGAGTCCGCGGGCAAATGGCTGGGCCACGCCGCGGACACGCTCCACGAGGTCAAGCCCCAACTGGAGATCCTGCGAACGCAGAGCGCCACCGCGCGGTCGGTGCTCGACGCGCACGCCGCGAAGGCGACGGACGTCGGCAACCACGACGGCGGCCCCTCGGCCACCGAGGTGAAGACGGCCAAGACCCGGTACACCAACGACAGCGCCGACGCCGCCGGCCTGATGATCAAGCTCGCCCAGTCGTACACGGCCTCGACCGAGCAGATCGACGCGCTGGAGGCGCCCGAGTTCCCGAAGCTGCCGGAGCGGTTCGTCCCCGAGGCCCGTGGCGAAACCGCGGTCTCCGTTCCGACTGGCCAGAAGTCCGTCACGCCAGTGGAGACCTCTGGGCGAAGGACAGCCGTCGACTCCGGTATGAGCGGGACGAGTTCAGCGCCTCAGGTGTCCGCGCCGCACCACCCCGCGAGCGTGGCGCACGTGCCCGATACGGCCCCGAGAGGCCATACGCACCCGACGAACACCACGATCCCGACGAATACGGCGATCGACAGCGTGGGAACGCTTCCTTCCACACCATCAGTCCCTGCTGCTGGCGCAGCTCCGCTCCCGGGAGTGAGCGGCCCGGACGGCAGGACATCGTCGCCAACCGGTGTGCTCCCACCTGCATTCGGGGGTACCGCGACGTTGGCGCCCGGTACTGGGGCAGGCGGAGGTCGTCCCGCGTACGGCGCTCGGAGTTCACTGCGCACGCCCTCCGAGCCAGGTGCTTCCGGCAGCTCGCGCGTACCCGGCCGCGGGCTGCCCACATCGTCTGTCCCCGGTATGTCCGGTGCTGGTACCGCTACCCCGCGCATGTCAGGGAGGGGACTGCCCGGTCCCGCGTCGGTCAGGGGCAACAACGGCATCACTGGCGGCCGCCCCATCTCTCCCGCCGGACGATCCACCGGTGCGATTCCCCGGGGCACGGTCGTCGGCGGCACCCCGAACGAGCAGCAGCCTCCGATGGGCCGTGGCGGCGTCGCAGGGGGTACGAGCGAGGGCGCGACACCGGCCCCCCGCAGCGGAGAACGCGTGCCAGGTCGGGAAGGTGCGGCGAGGGGCGGCCCGAGGTCGCCCGCCCAGTCCGGTGGGATCATCGGCGGGCAGCCGAAGCAGGCCCCGCAGCGCAGAAGGGCGCTGTTCACCTCGGGAGGTGAGGGACTCGTACACGGAGCGAACCCGCATGCCGACGGCACACTGCCGCGGGGCGGCGGAACGACCCGCGGTGGCTCCGCCGCTCCGCTGGGCCGCGCTGGCCGCTCCCCTCGTGGTGAACGCACCCGCGACCGCTCGGAGGACCATGCGGACGACGGGAGTAACCGGCACCAAGGCGACCAGCGCGTCATCCCGCCGACAACCGACTGAGCATCGCCCGCACCACGAGCAGCCTCGACGACAACGCCGATGAGAAGGACGAACATGCGCACCCGCAGCAAGCAGGCCAGACGACGCGGACCGGTCGTGTCGGCCCTGGCAAGCGTCCTGCTGGCGAGCGTCGCCGTCACGCCCGCGCACGCTGACACCATCCGCAGCCGGCAGTGGTACCTCGACGCCATGCAGGCCCAGCAGATGTGGAAGACCAGCACGGGCAAAGGCGTCACCGTCGCATTGATCGACAGCGGCGTCCAAGCCGACATCCCCGACCTGCAGGGCCAGATCGTGGCGGGGAAGGACTTCTCCAAACGCGCCGGCGACGAACGCACGGACTACGACGGCCACGGCACGAGCATGGCGGTCATCATCGCCGGTACCGGTGGCAGAGGCGCCACCAACGGCTCCTACGGCCTGGCCCCGGGCGCGAAGATCATGCCGATCCGCGTACCTGACTTCGTCGAGCGCAACCGTACCGACGGCAACCAGGACGACTTCGCCACCAGCACGGCCAAGGCCATCCGGTTCGCGGCGGATTCGGATGCCAAGGTCATCAACATCTCGCTGGGAAGCACGGCCCACTCACAGCAGCTGACCGACTCCGTCGACTACGCCCTGTCCAAGGGCAAGCTGATCTTCGCGGCGGTGGGCAACACCGGAGACGCCCTCAACGAAGTTGAGTACCCGGCAGCGATCCCCGGGGTAGTGGGCGTCGGGGCGATCGACAGAAACATCAAGGCGACGAAGGAGTCCCAGCACGGGCCCCAGATCGACCTGGTCGCGCCAGGAGCGGACATCGTCGCGGCCTGCCTCGAATCCAGCACCAACGTGTGCGAGACGCGCGGCACCAGCGACGCCACCGCCCTCACCTCCGCCTCCGCCGCCCTGATCTGGTCCAAGCACCCCGGCTGGACCAACAACCAGGTTCTGCGGGTCATGCTCAACACCGCAAGCAAACCCAAGAGCGGCAAGAACCGCACCGACTACCTCGGCTACGGCGCCGTACGCCCCCGCATCGCGCTGACGGACCCCGGCGACCCCGGGCCGGCGGACAAGTACCCCCTCCCGGACCTCACGGCCGCAGGCGCCAACTCCCCCTCCCCTGGCGCCTCCGACGCACAGGGCGCGGGTGCGCCAGCAAATGATGACAGCTCTACCGCGGCAGCCTCCGCATCCAAGGACGATCACGGCAACAGCACCCTCTGGATCGGGCTGGGCATCGGTGCCGCCGTACTCCTCGGAGGAGCGATCGTGGCCTTCGTCGTCGCCCGCAGGCGTCAGAGCCGCTTGGATTCGCCGTCGGTGTCCACGGGCCCTGCGAATCAACTGCCCCACCCCCACTCGACGTTCATGCCGCCCACCAGCGCATCGAGTGCCGGTGGCCCACCCAACCAGGGAGAGCGAACCTGACCCACCGACTCACTGAAGGAAGCACGCCACAGCAGACTCGCCACGCATGAGTACGGATACTCAGCCGTCCTGGTTGCGGTAGCGGATGGGACGCACGGTGAAGGGGCGCTACCGTACGTCTCGGCCATTGCGATGTGACTGCTGCGAACATTTGCAACGTTCCGGTCGTACGGTCACGGTCACATCTATTCCGGACGTACGACGAGACACGGGGAGGGGCCACGCATGGCGTGGGAGGAGTGGGAGGAGATCAAGGCCACTGCGGTCGATCGGCACTCCACGCGGATGCAGCTCAACCAGCTGCCGGCCGATCAGGGGGGCGGCGGCACGAGTAACGTCGGCACTCCTTCCGGCAAGCTGAGGTCCGACAAGGCGGCGTGGTCCAGGGCGGGGGAAGGCGTCGGCGATCTGCGGGACAACACCGGCAAGGCGCTGGCGAAGTTGGAGGAAGGCCAGACAGGGCTCGATAAGGGTTCCGGATGCCTTACCGCAGCTGCCCAGAAGGGTGTGTACGACTCCTGGGAGCGCCGATTGAAGGACATCGGTGAACTCTGCGACGGGCTCGCCGGCGTGCTGGAGAAGACGGGTAACGACCAGCTGAGGACCGACGAGGCCATCAAGGCCGAGATCGCCAAGCTGAAGGTCCGCTCCGAGGAGACGCCCGCTTCCGGCGACTCGGGCAAGGGCCGGTGATCTGGAGGCATGGACCTCGGTACGCTCAAAGCCATCAACCCGTCTGAATACGCGGAAGCGGCGGACGGCTATCGCGCGGTGAGTGACATGGCTGACGCGGCCAAGGATCGCGTCGACAAGCAGATCACCACAGACATGCGCAAGGCCAATGAGGGCGAGGCCGCGGATGCGGCACTCAAGCAGCTGCGGAAGCTGTCGGAGAACTTCCACTACTCCCAGGTGGAGTGCGGTCTGATCACCGGAGCCCTCGACGGCTTCTCGTCCGAAATCGCCGCCCCCAAGCGGCGCCTGACTGACGCGCTGGACGACGCGGCCGTGCTGGCGTACACCGTCAGCGAGGACGGCGCCATCACGTATCCCGCAGGCGGTAAGAACGAGCTCACCGGTGAGCCGATCCCCGGCGGCACGGTCCTGGCCAACAATGGCCTGATCACGGGCAACAACACCGGATTCCAATCACCAGGGCTGGCGCCGAACGATCCTCAGCTCAAGAGTGCGAACCCGCATTACGCCAAAGCCGTGGACATCGCCGACCGCATCACCTACGCCGTACGAGAAGCCCAGGAGATCGACGATCGGTACAGCAAGGCACTGCGCAAGCTCAACGCGGCACCGGGCCTGAACGTCAGCACCAGGACATGGGCGGACGTGGCGTCCGACGTCGATGCTGTGAGTTCTGCCGCGAGTGACTACATCGCGGACCACATCCCGTTGGACAAGTCACCCGCCGACCGCAAGAAGTGGTGGGACAACCTCAGCAACGAGGAACGCGAGGAGTACAAGGCCGCCTTCCCGGAGATCATCGGAAACCTGGACGGAATCCCGGCCGTGGTCCGCGACGAGACAAACCGCGAGAACATCCAACTTCTCATCGCGCAGTTGGACGGCCGACAAGACGAGGCGTCCAAAGACAAGCTTGACGGGCTGAAAGGCATCCAGACCAAGCTCAACTCGGGCAGTCAGCCACCAATGTTCCTTCTGGGGGTCGGTCTCGAAGGAAACGGGAGAGCGATCGTCGCCTTCGGGAATCCTGACACCTCAAAGAACGTCTCAGCTTATGTACCCGGCTTGGGCACTAAACTCAATTCCAGTTTTGCCGACGGCACCGTGAAACGCGCCTTCGATACGGCTAAGGATGCCCAGGGTATCGATCCCTCCTCATCCGCGATCGTATGGCTCGGCTACGATGCTCCTCAATCGATCGACGTGATGACTACGAACGACGCCGAGCACGGCGCCCCTGCGTACAACAGTTTCATGGGCGGAATTTCGGCAACCAATGAGCATGCCGATCCCCATATCACTGCCATTGGACATTCCTACGGTTCCCGACTGGTGGGGGCCGCCACACAGGAGGCGGGAGGGATTCCGGGGGCTGATGACATCATCCTCGTCGGAAGTCCCGGCGTCGGCGTCGACAAGGCGGCGGACCTGGGTGTGGGCAAGGACCACGTCTGGGTGGGAGCGGCTGAGAACGACATCGTCACCAAGCTCCCTTCGTCAAAGGAAGCTGTGGCAGGAACCATGGGATTCTTCGGAGGAGGGCCGCTTGGCGCGTACGTCGGAGGGGAAATCGCAGACCAGGGTGACGATGACATCTGGTTCGGCAAGGATCCGGCAAGCAAAGCGTTCGGCGCCAACAGATTCGAGACGTTGCCCGGTCCGGAGCTGGCCCAGCCTGCCTTCCCCGACGTATTGGACTCCAAGTTGGACATCGAAGCCCACAGTAATTACTTCTCTCCAGAGGAAGGGAAGGACAAGGTTTCTGCGCGAAACATCGCTGCCATTGTCGCAGGACAGCCTGGATACGTAACGAGGGAGACGCCGCGATGAGGAAAAGAGTTGCAGCGGCCGCAGTGCTGGTTCTACTTCTGGCCGGGTGCGGCTCGACAGGTACCGCGTCCTCAGGCAAGGAAAGCCAATCGAAGATGAACATGCAAGAGGCGGCCGACAAGGCGGACGCGATTCTGGACGAGACGTTTGCGGCCGTCAAGCCTCCCGTTCAGTGGACTCACACGTACTCAATGCCGGGTGACTGCTATGTGGACCGTGATCGTTCCGTCATGACGATCATCTCGGCCGAACGGCGTGGCAGCTTCCTTGGGGTGTTGGAACGCCACTGGAAGAGCAAGGGCTACAAGCTCGTCACCACGAGTCAGAACGGGCTGGCAGCCAACTTCGAGACCCAGGACGGCTTCCAGCTCGAAGTCCTGATCGGGACCACCGGCCAGGCCCACGTGAGCGTCACCACCCCGTGTGTGGAAAAGTCCGAGGTCGCACCGCCAACCAGCACGCCGAACGGCCCGGACTACTCGAAGCAGAAGCTGCCGGCGCCGAACGTGAAGTCGACGTTCTGGTCGAGCGACGCGCCCGTCTCGAGCTGACGCACGCGTCCGGTAACCAAGGTGCTCCGCGTCCACTACGACGGCCGGGATCATGGCGTCCAATTTCAAGCCACGATCTTGGCCGCTGTCGCCCCAGATCTTGTCCAGATCGCGGAACAGGCCGCGGCGGTCGCTCGGTCTGTTGGCCAGCCCATGAGAGGGCGCCCCCGGCAGAAGCCGTTGAACAACGGCCAGCCAACGTCTTGTTACAGCCTGTTGCCGATCAAGTACCCGCGATAGCCTGCCTGGTGCCTGTACGGCACAACCGGCGGCACGAGGGGGATCGTGGAGGGGCGCGACGCGCGAGGGCACTATGAGGAGTTGGCGGCCGAGTACAACGAGCATTGGGTCTACAGCCCAGACTACGTCCCCTGGATGTCAGGCCGGATCACTGAGGCACTGCGGCTCGGCCCCACGGACCGGATCGCCGACATCGGCTCCGGTACGGGCCTGTTCGCCAGGGAAGTGGCCAAGCAGCTCCAACCCCACCATCCCATTCTGTGCGTCGATCCTTCCGAAGCGATGCTCGGTCAGCTCGGGACGCCGCCTCCGGCCGACCTGACACCCGTCGTTGCGTCCGCCGAGGACATCGCCGAAGGACGTACACGACTGCCGTACGAGCAGCTCGATGCGATGTGGCTGAAGGAGTCGGTGCATCACGTGGCCGATCCGGCGCACACACTCCGCGGCCTCGCAGACCGGCTGGCGCCCGGAGGCCGGCTGCTGGTGGTGATGCTCCCGACCACCATCCAGTACCCGCTGTTCGAGGCGGCCCTCGCGCGCTTCGAGGAACTGCAACCGGACCCGGCCATTATCGAGGGCCACCTGCGAGCAGCCGGGCTGGAAGCCGGTCTCAGCCATGTCGATCACGAGCTGCGCATCGACCGGGACAAGTACCTCGGCATGGTGCGTGCCCGCTACATGTCCCTGCTCTCCACCTTCAGCAACAGCGAGATCGAGAAGGGCATCGAAGAGATGCGAGTCGCTCATCCGGAGCCCGTGCTGGTCTTCCCGGACCGGTTCGCGTTCGTCCTGGGCCGGCGAGATGGGGAGTCTGCGTGAGCACCATGGTCGATGAACGGCTGCGGCGCCTGCGGAGTGAACTCGATGACCACACACGGATCGCCGATCGGCTGGGGCTTGATCTGGAACGGCCGTTACGGTCCCTCAACGACGGCTATCCCGAGAACGCGGTCGCCCTGGTCGGCAAGCTGACCGAGAAGCTGCTCAAGGAACTGTGGCGCCACCACGAGGTCGAGGGCGACCCTTCGACGAAGGCCCTGAACGACCTGGTCAAGCGCTGCCGTCCGTACATCCGCAGCAGCACGGTTGTGGATGCGCTCGAAGACATTCGACGGCTCCGCAACCGGTCCACGCACGACGGGTACGACATCTGTGACGAGGACGGGCTGCTGGCGGTCCGCAGGCTCGTGGACGTGCTGGTCTGGTTCACCGACACCGGGAGTGCGGCACTTCTCGGCGGTGAGCCCGACATGGTGCCCGAGGTGGCGCGCCGTTGCGAGTTCCTTGCGGGGCTGTACGTCACCCTCGGCTACCGGCAGGCGAAGCGGTTCGTCCTCAGCCCGGACACCGTGTACCAGCTGTTCTGCCGCGAGTCGGGGATGCGGCTGGAATACGTGGAGTTGATGCTCTCCAGGGACGCCGACGACCTGAGTACCGTTCTTGCCGCCAGTGGCGGGGAGCTGTTGCGCACCCGGCTGCCCAAGCTCACCCGGTTTGTCGTCCTGGACAACGACGGCGGCGCGGGACCCGGCGCCCTGCATCACATGCTGGGGCTGGACTTCCGCATCGTGCGCTACGACGGCTTCGTCGACACCCTCGTCAATCTCGACACCCACCTCGCCGATCTCACCTCCGCCGCCAGCCCCGACGAGCCGAGGGCCGCTGTCGCTGCGGCGGCGCTGACCACCGATCCCCGTACCGGCGAGTCGAGGATGGAGCAGTCCACCGACGCGGCGCGGCTCCTGACACGCCTGGCGCACGGCAGTGCGAACGTCCTGGTCACCGGCCGTCCAGGGAGCGGCAAGAGCACGCTGCTGCGCTCGCTGGCCGTCAACCCGGAGATCCGCCGTTTCCGCTTCTACTTCGACCTCGGTCTCAAACCGAAGGGCGAACCGTTCTCCGAGTACGCGGCCCGCCTCCTCGCGCCGGCCATGGCCTCGGACCGATCGCGCGCCTACGAACTCTTTCTCTACCTCATCCGTTCCGGGACCGCACTGTGCGTGCTCGATGCCGTGGACGAGGGCGTCGAGGAGCCAAGCCCTGCCGGTTTCCTGCGTTTGTTCACGGATCTCGCGGCCGTGCTGTCCGCCGAATCGGCGGTGGTCATGAGTTCACGTGTGTCCTTCCTCGCGGACTCGCCCCAGATCCGTCAGCTGTTGGACAGCGGCGCGGGCCGCTCCGAGCAGCTGGTCGAGCAGATGTACGCGAACGGCGTCGACCCCTCACGCGTGCCGCACTTCCACGTCGTACGCCTGGCCGAACCCGAGGAAACCCCGCTCGAGAAGCGCCTCACCACAGCGCTCAACCTCCCCGCGGGGAAGCCGCTCGCGGACATCCTCGGCGCTCACATCACGCGGACGCTGGCCGAGCGCGGGCAGCCCGATCTGGAGCAGCAGCTGCCCGCCGCGTTTGGGCATGCTTTCCTCGCCGACCGCACCGTGTTCTCCCTCCTCGACCTACACCGGCAGCTGGGGGCCGACGCGTTCCAGGACGGACGCCTCCCTCGATCTCGATGCCTGCGTTCTTGCTCCGCTGCTGCGGCCCGCCGGGCCCGATCACGTCGCCCTCGTGCACACGGCATACCAGGAACTGTTGGCTGCCAGGTTCCTCTCCGAGCCCGCGAACCGGGACCTGGCAGCGGACCTTCCCGGTGGCGGCTTCCTCACCGAGCAGGTGCGTGCCTTCCTCGCCGGCATGCCCGGCGACCGGGAGATTGACGACTGCGTGCTGCCCGCGGGGGCGTACCTGGTTGGTCCGGCCGAACGGCTCCTGCTTCGCCGTGTCGAGCGGCCCGTACGCTTCGACCGCCACGCCGTGACCGTCGCCCGCTACTGCCGCTTCCTCGACGCCCTCGACGCGGACGGCACCTCGCAGTGGGACCACCCCGACCAGCCGGCCGACGTCGCACACCGCCCCTGGACCGACCGGCTGCGGCGGCCCGACTACTACGAGAATCCGCGCTATGACGCCCACCCTGCTATCTGCGTCAACTGGTGGAGTGCATACGCCTTCGCCGCCTTCGAGGGCAAACGGCTGCCGACTTCCCTCGAATGGGAAGCCGCCGCACGCGGCGCCGACGGACGCCTCTTCCCCTGGGGCGACATACCCGACAGCACCCGCGTCAACTGCGCCGACACATGGGTCGGCCGACCTGTCGTGACCTATCAGGCGTGGTACCGCGACTTCGCCGGCGACGCCGTCCGCCGGGCCGGCGCGACGCCCGTCGACAAACGGCCGGGCAACCGCTCCCCGTTCGGCGTCGTCGACATGGTGGGCAACTGCTGGGAATGGACGTCCACCAGCCTGGACGACCCCGGCGAGGCCGTCATCTGCGGCGGCAGCTACGACAACCCGATGCGTGCGGTGCAGACCAGCAGCAAGGGCATCTACCGCAAGCGCGGCGGGAGCAACGCAGTCGGCTTCCGGTGCGTGCAGGACCTCGACACCTCCGGGACACAGGAGGCGACGGAATGAGCATCAGCGGGCCGCGTCACGGAGCCATTGTCGACAGGCGTCCCAGTGGCGGCGGACTGAGCGGTGCGCTCGGCTCCTATGTCGTCCGGGACGACGAGGACGAGCGGTACTACAGCTTCGACTACCGGCAGATCGTGACCGAGGGGTTCCGCACCATCCGCACGGGCGAACGCGTCCGCTTCCACCTCAGCGCCGAAAGCCCCGACCGGGCGGAGTTCGTCATCCGCCTCAACCAGCCCGACCCGGCCGAGTTCTACCGGTGACCACCCACGGATCTCCGGCGCTCGAAAACGTCACAGGGGCACGCCAGGAGCTGACCATCGTCCTGCCGGTACGGCTGCTGAGCGTCCCCCGCTGGCCGGAAGGTCCCTTCCCGTTCGAGCTGGGAAATCGCCGGACCGACGCCCAGACCCGGTCCACCTACTTCGCCCCCGCCTCCGCCCGCGCACTGTACGGGGCACCCGGACGGCCGCGACGCTGGCACCTGCCGCTGGACGTCAAACACGACGGGCTGCACCTGCTGGGCCTGGAACTTCTCCGCGCGGCCACCGCCCGCAATCCCGAACACTCCCTCGCCGTCCTGCACTTGAGCGTGGAAACACCGCTACTGCCCATACTGCGGTCCCTGGCCGGGCGGCGGCCAAACCCCGCCGACGACCTGCTCACGCCGAGCCCCGCTGACGTGCTGCTCACCGGGCCCTTCGACCCGGCCGGCCTTCTCGCCGGCATTGCCGACGTCCGTGACCCCGATACACCGTTCGCCATCGCCCAGCCCTACACCATCGCCTTCATGACTCCCACGGCGCGCGACACTTCCGCCCTCCGAGCCGGCCTCGAAGGAGCACTGCCCGCAACTGCGGACCGCTGGCTGTGGCAACTGGCGTCACGCTCCACACCGGAGGACTTCCCCCTGCCACCGGAGACCGCCGGAAAACAGCTCAAGGACGTCGTAAGAATCTCGGCGGACTGGAGCGCCCTGGTGCTGCGTCGAGGGGCCGCCTTCCTCGGCCACCGGCCCGACACCGGTGCGGGCGACTTCTTCGAATTCGGCGCACTGCACTCGCGAACCGTCTACCTCGACGCACTGCTCCTCGGCTCACTCCAACGCGACCACATCGACGAACTCACCGACGAACTCACCGAGGTGTTCAACTCCCCACAGCTGGCACGCCGCGTCGCCACACTGGAGCGCAACATCGCCGTCTTCCGCAGCACCTACTGGCGACAACACCTCACCGCACACGGCACGGCCAACGACCTGCTGCTCGCCTTCCAGAACCAGCACCGGCTACCCGCGCGCTTCGACGAAATCCTGGCCGAAGCAGCCGACTACAGCAGGCTCGTACAGACCCAGGACAGCCAGCAGATCAGCGGAGCCCTCGGCGTCCTCACCATCCTCGGCCTACCACTCGGCACCGCCCTCAGCATCCTGCAAGTCCTCGACGACCACTCCACGGCACACCTGCTCGTCTCGCTCGCACTGTCGATCGCTGCCACAGCCGCAGCCCTCACTACGCGGTACGGGCTCCTGGTTCTGTCATCGCTGCGGGGCGGGGGTGGCAGGGCGTAGGACACCACGACCGGCGGCCGTATCAACAGCAGGTCCGTCGTACGGGACCGGGTCAGACGAGGTTCTGGTCCGGAGGTCGGTTCCGCCAATCCCAACTGGTGCACGCCGGGCACAGCGAAAGCCGTCTTCCCGACTCCGGGCACCCTGTCGATCACTCGAGCTGGCAGGAAGCCACCGGCTCCTGCGCGGCACGCACCGAGCGCACGAGCAACTCCGTCCAACTCAGGACAGTCCGGAGCCTCCATCAGTCAGCGGCTCACATCTCCGATGTGGCTTCCTGTCTAGGACATCGTTTACTACGATCACTGCAAAAGCGTGAGCACCGCCTTCCGCGGTGGAGGAGATGCACGCGCGTGACCAAGTCCAACGCGGGGGACATCGATCATGATGGGGCGGGGCTGACGCTGGATGGCATTGAACCGCGAGGTCCATCAGGGCCGCTACGGTGAGGTGTTCGTCCAGGCCGTCGTCACCGCCGCCGGGATGACCGCCCAGAAGGTACTCGAAGACGACTACCTGATGGACTTCGTCGTCGGGCACCCCGGACCGCTTGGCCTGCTCAAGAACCCTATGATCGGCGTGCAAGTCAAGTGCACCCGGAAGGCAAGGGTGGGCCGCTCAACCATCACCCACACCCTGAAGAGCAAGTACTACAACGAACTTGCGAAGCCGGCCTCCGAATTTGCGATTCCTCTGTTCTTGGTGGTCGTCCTGGTGCCTGATGATGCCGATGCCTGGATGGACGCATCGGATGAGCGGTTGGCTCTGCACCAAGCCGCCTACTGGACGTGCCTCCATGGCGAGCCGCAGCGTCACGACCTGGAGAAGGACTCACCAGTCGCGGTGTCAGTGCCGCGTGAGAACCTGCTCAGCAAAGATGCTCTTGTGCAGATGTTCGCTCTGGCGGATCGCCTGCGCATGCAGGGGCGGGGGGTGCCGGTCCAATGACGCAGAAACAACTACCGGAGCAAGCTCTGCGGTCCCTGAGCCCTGAGCTCCTCCGACGCTACCTCGACGCACAGGGCTGGTATCTCGCCGACGACCAGCAGCGCGCTGAGGTCTGGGCGACACAGTTGACGGACGGCGTCATGGATGTCCTGCTGCCCAAAGACCCGCGCCTCGCCGACTACGTACGGCAGTTGCGCTATCTGTTCGACACCTTGGCCATCATCGAAGATCGAGAGCCGTCATCGATCCTCCGAGACATCGGGCAGGCCCAGACGGATGTGCACTATGTGCGGCTCCTGCCCGAGGGACTCGCCTCGGGCACGGTTTGGCTTCCCGAAGGAAGCCGGGCTGTGGCCAGTCTGAGGGATCTGTTCGTCAGTGCCACGTACCGAGCCACCACCTGGCTAGAAAACCAGCAGCCGCGGCCAGTTGAGCCTGGCCGTAAGCCGAATCAGGTGTATGAGTTCCTCAGCCGCCGTGTCCTTCTGGGGCTGCCCCAGCCTGGCAGCTACATCCTGACTGCTGAAGTACCGCTCAATAGTGGAGTGCCCGAGCAGCTGCCCCTCGACGCCCAGGGCCGCTACGGCGGGACTCCTCTCGCCCGGCGAGTCTCCACGGCTTTCTACGAAGGTGCTGCTGCCGCGCATGCTGCAGCCGAACATGCAGTGATCAACCCAGGTGACCTTTCGGTCTTCGCTGAGCATGCCGAACGCGGTCTATCGGCGAACGTCTGTGAAGCGCTAGCTGAGCTCTCCTCCCATGGGAAGGTGCCCTTCGAGCTACGGGCCGCGTGGGCGAGCAGCTTGCCGATGGAGCAGCCTTCGGGGATCCTCCGGTTCCAACCCGACCTCATTGGGCAACTACAGCTTGGTGCGGAGTACCTTCGCGATCGCTTCGGGCGGCAGGGGGTGTCCGTGCGGGGGTTCGTGACCAAGATGGAGCGGGGAGCCACCACCGGGCCGGGTTCGGTGATTCTTTTGGGTCGGCCAGACGACCAGCCCACTAGTCGCGCCATGAGGGTCCACGTCGAGCTGGCCGCTGACGACTACGACCGAGTGGGCCGAGCTCATTTGGACGGGCAGGAAGTGCTGGTCCAGGGCGATCTGGAGCGGTTCGGTAATCGCTGGAACCTCGTCCGCGTTCAGAGCTGCACTGTCGAAGAGATCCGTGACTGAGTCGCCTCAACGTCCGTAATTCCCGCAGCACCCTGCCGTCGCCATCCAGTAGAGATTACTGTTGATCACGGTACGTATATGGCAGGGAGGCGGCATGCCCATCGGCGGAGTCGGCGACGGCAGACCACAGCCTGTGGCCCCCGGCGTCTATCCAGTTGGGGTAAAGCTGGAAGAGCTGACTCCAGGAGCGTGCATCAGCGGCCTCAGCGCTTCCGGCCCCGTCACCGTGGTACGAGCGGACTGGCGCGGCAGCAGCGCGATGGAGGTCGTCTACCGAGACGATTCCGGCACCTTCGGCAGCGTGTTTCTGTACCGAGAACACGAGGCGAACCTCACCCTGCACGCGCCCACCGCCCGCACCGGATTCACAGGCGATCCCTCCGCCTTCCGTCTAGCTGCCGAAGCCCTACGGCTCCGCATGGCGGGACTCTTCGACCCCATGCTGGCCATCACCACCTCCGACCTCGAGCCGCTGCCTCACCAGATCCGCGCTGTCTACGGCGAGCTGCTGCCGCGTACCCCGCTACGTTTCCTGCTCGCAGACGACCCGGGCGCCGGCAAGACCATCATGGCCGGTCTGTACGTGAAGGAATTGCTGCTCCGCGGTGACCTGGAGCGCTGCCTGATCGTCGCCCCCGGCTCACTGGTCGAGCAGTGGCAAGACGAACTGCTCGGCAAGTTCGGACTGCGGTTCGAACTGCTCACGCGTTCTCTCGTCGACTCGACTCCGGACAGCAGTGTCTTCGAGCACCACCCCCGGCTGATTGCCCGCATGGACCAGCTGTCGCGATCAGAGGAGCTCCTGGAGCAGCTCCACGATTCGGACTGGGACCTGGTGGTCGTGGACGAGGCCCACCGGATGTCTGCACGCTGGTTCGGCAACGAGCTCAAGACCACCCGGAGATACCAGCTCGGGCAGTTGCTGGGCCGCATCGCCCGTCACCTGCTCCTCATGACCGCAACCCCGCACGCCGGCAAGGAAGACGACTTCCAACTCTTCCTCGCCCTGCTCGACTCTGACCGATTCGAGGGCAAGTACCGCGAAGGAGTCCACACGCTCGACACGGGTGGCCTCATGCGTCGCATGGTCAAGGAGGACCTGCTGACCTTCGAGGGCAAGCCTCTCTTCCCCGAGCGCCGCGCCTACACCGTTCCGTACGAACTGTCGCCTGCTGAGCACGAGTTGTACGAGGCTGTCACTCAGTACGTCCGCAACGAAATGAACCGCGCAGACAGGCTTCGGGCGGCTGGCGACGGGCGCCGGGGAAACACCGTCGGCTTCGCCCTCACCGTTCTCCAACGTCGTCTGGCTTCCAGCCCCGAGGCGATCCTCCGATCCCTGCAGCGGCGCCGTGAACGCCTGGTTCGTCGCCATCAAGAGATGCTGGCGGGTCCCACCGGGCGCACCCGATCGGAAGACCCTGAGCTCACCCGTCGTCTGAGCGCCATGAACGGCGATGACGACTGGCAGGAACGTCTCGACGACCTGGATGGCAACGAACTCGAAGAACTGGAAGAGGAAGTCCTGGACGCGGCCACCGCGGCGCGGACCGCCGCCGAGCTCACGGTCGAGATCAACCAGCTTGGTGAACTGGTCCGGCTAGCCTCACAGGTCCGACTCTCCGGCACCGACCGCAAGTGGAGCGAGCTGCGCAACCTGCTGCAGGATCGGGACGAGATCCGCGATAACGACGGCAATCCTCGCAAGATCATCATCTTTACCGAACACCGGGACACCCTCAACTATCTCGTGGAGCGCATCCGCAGTTTGCTCGGCCAGAACGAGGCGGTCCAGCTGATTCACGGAGGCGTACGGCGCGAGGAGCGCCGCCGAGTCCAGGAGCTGTTCACCCAAGAACGCGATGTCCGTGTCCTCGTGGCCACGGACGCCGCTGGCGAGGGCCTCAACCTGCAGCGCGCCCACCTGATGGTCAACTACGACCTGCCATGGAACCCCAATCGGATCGAGCAGCGCTTCGGCCGCATCCACCGAATCGGCCAGACCGAGGTGTGCCACCTGTGGAATCTCGTCGCCGCCGACACCCGTGAGGGCGCCGTCTTCCAACGCCTCCTGGACAAGATCGAACACCAGCGTCGCGCCTACCGTGGCCAGATCTTCGACGTGCTTGGTGAAGCCTTCGAGGAGCAGCCATTGCATCGGCTGCTCATGGAAGCTGTCCGCTATGGCGATCAGCCCGAAGTTCGGGCCCGCCTGGACGAGGTCATTGACAGCACAGTCGGCGAAGGGCTCGACGAACTGCTCGCGGAGCGGGCCCTCCACAGCGATCTGCTGGGCGAAACCGAGGTGGCCGAGACCCGGCTGCGGCTGGAAGAGGCTCGTGCGCGACGGCTTCAGCCTCACTATGTCGAGGCATTCTTCCGGGCGGCCTTCACAGAACTCGGCGGTCGGCTGGCGAAGCGGGAGGCCGGCCGGTTTGAGATCACGAATGTGCCGACCGTGCTGCTGAACCGTTCGCCGCACCGTGGGCTGGCGGCCCCGGTGCTGCGTCGGTACGAGCGAATCGTTTTCGACCGGGAGCTGATCCGCCGACAGGGCCGCGCGGAGGCGGCCCTGCTTGCGCCGGGCCATCCGCTGATGGATGCAGTCGTGGATGCCACGGTCGAGCGGCACGCAGCCGTACTCAAGGCCGGCAGTGTCCTCATCGACCGCGCCGATCCTGGCCAGACCCCGCGCCTGCTCGTCGCACTCACACAGGAGATCACCGACGGACGTCCTCGCTCGAGAGTCGTCAGCAAGCGCTTCGACTTCGTGGAACTCACCTCCGACGGCTCGGCGACCCCTGCCGGCCCTGCCCCCTACCTGGACTACGACCCTCCAACCGAGGAGGAAGCAGACCTGGTGGCGGAGGAAGCCGCCCGGTTCGCCGGACAGCCCTGGCTGGCCGACGGGATGGAGGAGACGGCCATCGCCTGGGCCGCTGACCATGCGGTCCACGACCATCTGCGGTCTGTACGAGATCGGGTCGTTCCGGAGATCCAGCGCACCCGTGAACAGGTGCGACAGCGCCTCACTCAAGAGATCGACTTCTGGTACGCCCGCCATCTTGAGCTCCTCGATGCGCAGAGCCAGGGACGCAAGCTGAAGCTGCGCCCCGAGACCGCGCTGCGCCGCGCGAGCGACCTGGAGGAACGGCTGAAGCGACGGCTGCGCGAACTGGATCTCGACGAACGACTCCTGCCTCGTCCGCCTCGCGTGGCGGGTGGGGCGCTGGTGCTGCCCCAGGGGCTTGTCGATCGCCTACTCGGTCGACGACTTGACTCCGCGGCGGTCACTGCTGCTGTGCGAGACACAGCTGCCGTCGAACGCCGAGCCGTCATGGCAGTGATCGACGCCGAACAGCGCCTTGGCCGCCAGCCCGAAGAGATGCCACCCAACAACAAGGGCTTCGACCTGCGGTCCTGGACTGCAGACGGCAGCGGCCTGCTGAACTTGGAGGTCAAGGGCCGGATCGCCGGAGCCCAGGACTTCACGATCACCCGCAACGAGGTGCTGCACGCCAAAAACGTCGGCGATCAGTATCGCCTTGCCCTGGTGTCGGTTTCCCCCGACGGGCCGGAGTACGACGAGGTGCGGTATCTGACCCGGCCGTTCCGCGAGACGAGTACAGACGACTTCAATGTGACCAAGTTCGTCTTCCACTGGAAGCGCATGTGGGAACAGGGTGCGCACCCTCACTGACGCGTGTCGCACCAGAGGCAGGAGCTGTATAAGCCGAAGGGAGAACGCTTGTCACCGGCACACGCCATACTTGACGACTGAGCTGTTCGTTCTACGGAACGTCTCCAGCCACCCAGCACTACCCGCCTTGCCCGAAGAGAAGAGCGCCCTGCATGACGACCACGCCCAAGCGTAAACTGATCGAGGTTGCGCTGCCGCTGGAAGCGATCAACCGCGAATCCGCGCGAGAGAAGTCCATCCGGCACGGGCACCCGTCGACGCTTCACCTGTGGTGGGCCCGTCGCCCGCTCGCCGCGTGCCGAGCGGTGCTCTTCGCCCAACTTGTGGACGACCCTTCCTCGCACCCAGACAAGTTCCCGACGGAGGAAGCGGTTGCTGCCGAGCGTCAGCGGCTGTTCCGCCTCATTGAACGCCTTGTGGTGTGGGAGAACACCACGGACGATGCACTACTGCGCGAGGCCCATGAGGAGATCCTTAAGTCCACAGATGGCAACCCCCCTGCCATCCTGGACCCATTCGCGGGCGGCGGCTCGATTCCGCTCGAAGCTCAGCGTCTGGGCTTGGAGGCCCACGCCTCGGACCTCAATCCCGTCCCAGTGTTGATCAATAAGGCCCTGATTGAGATCCCTCCGAAGTGGGCTGGCCAGCCGCCGGTATTCCCAGGAGCTGCTGAGGAGAAGCTGAGCAAGGACGGCCAGGCCGAAGGGATGTGGCCGAAGGCCACGGGCCTGGCGGAGGACGTACTCCGCTACGGAAAGCGGATGCGCAACGAGGCAGAGAAGCGAATTGGCCATCTGTACCCAAAGGCTAAGCTTGAAGACGGCAGCCCGGCGAACATCATCGCTTGGCTCTGGGCGCGGACAGTCCAGTGTCCGAACCCCGCGTGCGGCATCGAGATGCCTCTGACTAAGTCTTGGTGGCTTGGAAAGAAAAAAGGTCAAGAAGCGTACGTCGTGCATCGCGTGGAGAACGGGCGTGTCGTCTTCGGCGTTGGCCACGACATCAAGCAGGTTCCCAGAGAAGACACGGATGGAACGGTGCAGCGCACCGGCATCACATGTATCGGATGCGGTGACACTACTCCGCTCTCGTATGTGCGCACGGAAGGCAAGGCAGGCCGTATCGGCCAGCAACTCATGGCCATTGCTGCAGAAGGAAAGCGCGGTCGAACCTACCTACCACCAAACAGGGAACACGAAAAAGCCGCAGACATCCCGTGTCCAGATGGTGTCCCGGACACAGAGATTCCTCATAACCCCCGCTATCTGACTACGCCGAATTACGGCATGACACACCACGTCGATCTCTTCACCCATCGCCAGCTGGAGACCCTGAGAGTCTTCAGCGACCTCGTTCGCAACCTTCAGGAATCGATCGCGGCGGACGCCGAGGCCGCAGGTTTGTCCAACCAGAAAGCGGCAGAATATGCTCGAGATATCTGCCTCTACGAAGGTCTAGCATTCAGTCGCACAACAGATCTAAACAACTCACTAGTTACTTGGTCGAACAGTCGTAACCAAGCTCGGAATCTCTTCTCCCGTCAAGCCATCCCGATGGCATGGGATTTCGCGGAAGTGTATCCATTCGCTAACGCGGCAGGTGACGTCAATATCTCTGTCGCCACCGTAGCGAAGTCGGTGCGGAATCTGCCCGCAACTCCGGCGGGGTTTTCGCAAAAAGCAGACGCGGCCGAGCGATCTTATGCCGATGTCGCCATCTCGACCGACCCTCCATATTATGACAATATCGGATACGCGGATCTAGCCGACTTCTTCTACGTGTGGCTCCGCAAGTCCGTGGGACGCTTCTTCCCTGACGTGACGAGCACCATGCTCACGCCGAAGGGCGCCGAGCTGGTCGCTGACCCAATGCGCTTTGAAGGCAGCAAGGAAAAAGCCGAATCCCACTTCGAAAGCGGATTCATCGAGGTGTTTTCCCGGGTTCGCCAAGCAGGCGGGGAAGGGATTCCGGTCACAATCTTTTACGCCTTCAAACAAGCGGAGAGCGAGGAAGACGGCGTCGCGTCAACCGGTTGGGAGACGCTGCTGGCTGGACTCATCGAAGCTGGCTTCCGAATTACTGGAACCTGGCCTATGCGCACCGAGAGGGCAGGCCGGTCACGGGATAACGCAAGCAATGCATTGGCCTCCTCGATCGTTCTCGCTTGTCGACCGCGTCCAGAAAATTCCGAGATGGTCACTCGACCTACGTTCCTTGATGCCCTCAAGGAAGAGATGCCAGAGAAACTCAATGAGCTGCAGCAGGGCGCCATCGCCCCAGTGGACCTGGCACAAGCGGCCATCGGCCCCGGGATGGCCGTCTTCTCTCGATACGCCCAAGTGCTCGAACCGGACGGGAAGCCGATGAGTGTGCGTACTGCACTCATTCTCATCAACCAGATCCTGGACGAAGTGCTGTCCGAGCAAGAAGGCGACTTCGACTCCGACACCCGATTTTGCGTCCAGTGGTTCAAGAACTTCGGCTGGACCGAGGGCTCCTTCGGCGATGCCGACAACCTTGCCCGTGGCCGCAACACCTCCGTCGAGGGCGTCCAACGCGGTGGTGTCTTCCGAGCCGTCGCCGGCAAGGCAAAACTCCTGCCCTTCTCTGAGCTGCCCTCCGATTGGCATCCAGAGACCGACGAGCGCATCAGCCTCTGGGAGGTCGTCCTGCACCTCGCGAAGGCTCTGGACGAAGAGGGCGGGGACGCCGCAGCCCGCCTCATGGCAGCCGCCCGCGCCCGCGTCGACATGGACGTGGCCCAGGAGCTGGCATATCTACTTTTCGCCATCTGCGAGAAGCACGGACTCACTCAGGACGCGATCCTCTTCAACGGCCTCGGTCAGTCCTGGTCCGATCTGACCGCTGCTGCGCGCAAGCAGGCGGCCTCCGCTCCGAAGCTGATTCAGGACGGGTTCACGTTCGACGAGGAGTAGCAGCTGCGGGCCGTTGCACCATAGACATCAGCACCGAAGGACAGAGGACGGGGACGAGGACAGGCGATGGCAATCAGCAACCGGGACCGCGTGAATCGCGGGTTCGAACTGTTGGCGCAGGGACTGGAGCCCTTCGTCGACGAGATCATGACAGCCGCCACGCCCGACGGGGGCGACTGGATCAAGGTCCTCGAGGCCCGCGATACCCAGAAGTTCGGAACGAACCGGGTCTACGCCAAGTCCGACCCAGCTGTGCTCCTCAAGGTCATCACCGAGGAGTGGCGAGCCGGGTTCAGGGACAAGCTCTCCCGCGGTGAGCAGTCCATCGCCTCCCTCCTCCGCGATCACCGCAACAAGTGGGCGCACAACGAGCGGTACAGCCCCGAAGATGCCGCGCACGTGCTCGACTTGGTCGAGCGGCTACTGACGTCGGCCGGCGACACCGAGCGGGCAGCAGCTGCCCGTAAGGAGAAGCAGAACCTGCTGCGGGCCATGTACGAGACGGAGACCCGCGAGGCGGTGAAGGAGTCGGCTCGCGCAGCGGTGGGTGTCCCCGGCTTGGTCAGGGGGCAGAGCATCAAGCCCTGGCGCGAGATCATCCGCCCACACCGCGATGTGGCCTCCGGAAACTACGCCTCCGCTGAGTTCGCCGCCGACCTGGACGGCGTGAAGCGTAACGAGAGCAGCGAGGAATACACCGACCCTGTCCGGTTCTTCGAGCGTACCTACCTCACCGAGGGACTGCGTGACCTCCTCACCCGGGCAGCTCGACGGCTCTCCGGTGACTCCAACGCCAGCCCCGTCATCAACCTCCAGACCAACTTCGGTGGGGGCAAGACCCACTCGATGCTGGCGTTGTACCACCTGGCCTCCGGAACCCCGCTCGCCGATTTCCCGCAGGAACTCCACGACTTGATTGCGGACTCCGGTGTCGCCTGGGACTCCGTAGGTCAAGTGAAGCGAGTCACGCTTGTCGGCAATCGGATCAGGCCGGCCAAGGGGGACCTCAAGGGCGACGGCACCCACGTCAACACGCTCTGGGGCGAGCTCGCCTGGCAACTCGGCGGCCGGGAAGCGTACGACCGAATCGCGGAGGACGACGAAGCCGGCACCAACCCCGGGCGAGCGCTGCAGGAGTTGATCGCCGACTACGGCCCCTGCCTCATCCTCATCGACGAATGGGTCGCCTATGCACGTGAGTTGTATGGCAAGGATGACCTGCCCGCCGGCACCTTCGACAGCCAGTTCACGTTCGCCCAGACCCTGACCGAATCGGTCAAGGCGGTCCCCGGCGCGCTTCTGATCGTCTCTATTCCGGCATCGCACAAGGCAGACGGCAGCGACACAGACTCGACCGGCGCCAGTGATCTGGAGATCGGTGGTCTGCATGGTCAGGCCGCCCTCAAACGGCTGCAGAATGTCGTGCGGCGCGTGGCCGACCCTTGGCAGCCAGCCACCGCCCAGGAGTCCTTCGAGATCGTCCGACGTCGACTCTTCGAAGCGCCCGACGCCGATGGCAAAGTTGAAATCGCCGCTGTGGCAAGACAGTTCGTCGAGTTCTACCGCTCGAAGCAGGGCGAGTTCCCCCGCGAATGCTCCGAGCCAGCGTACGAGGACCGGATCAAGGCTGCCTACCCGATACACCCCGAGCTCTTCGACCGCCTCTACAAGGACTGGTCGACCTTGGAACGGTTCCAGCGCACCCGCGGTGTCCTGCGCATGATGAGCACCGTCGTCCACGCGCTGTGGGCAGCCAACGACCCAGGGCCCCTCATCATGCCCGGCTCGATCCCACTCCAGGATGCAAAGGTCGTCAGCGAGCTCAACCAGTACCTCGACGACGAGTGGAAGGTCATCATCTCCACTGACGTCGACGGAGAAGGGTCCGTCCCCGTCCGGATCGACGAGGAGCGCACCACCTTCGGCCAGCGGCGGCTCACCCGCCGGCTCGCCCGCACGGTGTACTTCGGCTCGGCGCCCACCCTGCGCAGCGATCACAAGGGCATCGACCGCCAATACGTGTGGCTGGGTACGGCCGTACCCGGCGACACGATCGGGAATTTCGGCTCCGCGCTCGACTTGCTCAGTCAGCGCACCACGTTCTTCTACCCGGAAAGCGGGCGCTACTACTACAGCACCCAGGCGTCCATCACGCGCCATGTTCAGGATGCTGCAGAGGCGCTGCGCGACCGTCCCGAGGAAGTCTGGGCGGAGATCGCCGACCGCCTCAACCGGACCCAGAGGCAGCCCTCCGGGGACTTCGCTCGGGTTCACACTGCCCCGGACGGCACCGCGGACGTGCCGGACCTGGAAGAGGCCCGGCTGGTCCTGCTGCACCCCAAGTTCTTCCACAGCAAGGGGGAAAAGGACACCAAGGCACTGGAGTTCGTCAAGAAGTGCCTCAAGCAGCGCGGCACTGCCACGCGGGTGAACGTTAACCAGCTGGCGTTTCTCGCCCCTGATGATCGGCGCCTCGAGGAGCTCGAAGACGCCGTACGCGATTACCTTGCATGGAAGGACGCGTACGCGAAACGAGGGGAAGCCGGACTGAACCTCACAGCCCAGCAGGCTGGCCTCGCCGAGAGCCGTTGCGCCCAAGCGGATGAGACGGTCAACCTGAGGATCGCGGGTACGTACACCTGGCTGATCGTGCCGAAGCAACCACAGGGCGACAAGGAATACGTACTCAGTCCGATCCGCTGCGAAGGCAGCGAAGACAGGCTCGCCGTACGGGCTTCCAAGGTGCTGGTAAGCGCAGGGCAGTTCACCACGGTGTTCGGTGCCCTCAACATCCGGCTGGATCTCAACTCCCACTTGCGGCCGGTCTGGGAGTCCGGGCACGTCTCGCTCGGTGCACTGTGGAACTACTACCGCAAGCACCCCTACTTGATGCGCCTTCGGGACCGGTCCGTACTTGAACAGGCTGTGCTGTCCGTCCTGTCGGAGGGAATCACCTGGGAAGCCGAGGGATTCGCGCTCGCCGAGGGATACGACGAAGCAAGCGGCACCTACGTCGGTCTCTCTCTGCCCATGCAGGATTCCTTCGGTCTGCCAACCGACGCCACTTTGCTCGTTAAGCCCGAGCAGGCGAACGAGCAGCGGGAAAGAGATCTGGCCGAGGCGGCTCGTAGAACAGCGGAACGTGAGGCCGCTGCGCGGGCAGCCAGCGATTCGCCGACAGCCGATGACGCCGACACCTCCAGTGAAGGCAGCTCCGCCGATGTCTCCACGACGCAAGCGACTCCGCCTGCTCCGGAGCCGGAGCCGATCCGAAACGTCCGTTTCTTCGGCTCATATCCAGTGGATGCAGAGCGCAGCGGTCGTGACTTCGCGAAGTTCGTCGAGGAGATCCTTCCGCACCTGCGGTCCGCTCCTGGGGCCGAGGTACGTATCCGCCTGGAGATCGAGGCGCACAGCAAGGACGGCTACTCGGACGACAAGGTCCGAGTCGTCACCGAAAATGCCCGCACCCTGAAGTTCGAGCAGTACGGCTTTGAGGACGAATAGTCCAGACGATGCGCTCGGCGGCCTCGGGTCTTGGACCCGCGGTCGTCGAGCACACGGCTCTCTGTCCAGTCGCCAATGACGGGCGAGATAGCGGCTGCTACGGGAGCGCGCTCGACTCATGGCTGGTCAGCACTTTGGCCAGCCGCTCTTCGAATGAGCTCCCCTCGACACGCTGCTTCTCTGGGCCTACGAACTGCCGCCACCGCGACGGATGTCTCGGCGTGCCGGCGACCATCCAGACCTTTCGTAGACCACGGGCGTCCACGTGCGTACGCACCCACGCAGCCTGCTCCTTGAGGAGTCTTCCCACGACACCGGTGATCCTCCCGGTACCCCAGGCGAACAGAACCTCATCAGCCCCCTCGATCGCCTCGGACAGCTGCTGACGGGACCTTTCGAGGTCCTCCTCCGTCACGACGAGGCTGGCCAGCTGTGTCTGGTCCTTGGACTGGAGATCGATCAGATTGGCCAGTCTCAGCTCGGCGCAGCCGATCAGTGGTAGCGCGGCAAGCAGATTGCGGTGCGAGATCGTCTCCGCTGCGGGACGCAGGGGCGGGTTGAGCAAGATCGCGCACAACATCCGCTGATCGGCTCCGGAAACAGCGACCGGCGCGGTCATCACACCTCTATCGGGGGCAGTCTTCAGCCGGACGACTGCCGACTCCTGATGGTACGACGCCCACCGATTGCGCAGGTCGGCGAGTTCTGGAACGCCGCTGATGAGCGGGTACCAGTAGCCCCTGAGGGCCTCCGTGGTAGCGAACGTCCGCGACGTACGGAGGTATTCGATCTATCGGAGTTCGTCGGCGAGGCGATCACTGGTCGGGTCGGACCAGGGCTTAGCGGCTGTAGACATGTTGGCGGCGAGGATGCCGAAGTCGGCTTCTAGGTAGAGGCCGTTCAAACTCCGTTGCGGGTGAAGATCCCATCGGCGGGAAGGTCGCCGACGGCCAGTTCCATGCGGTCGTGGATGGACTCGACGTGACGCTCGATGTCGTCATAAAGCAGCTCGACGAACTCCGTGGCGTCGGCGCCGCGGGAGGTGTCGAGGAGGATCTGTTTGAGTTCGCCGGTCAGCAGCTTCTGGCCGAGCGGCGGGGGCATGCCCTCGGCGATGACCTTCTTGGCCTGACGGCGGGCCACGGCGGTCTGGGCGTCGTACGCGCGAACTTCGCGGCGTTCACGCCACGCTTGCTGCGTTTGATGCGGAACTTGACGGAGTTCAGGCGGCGTTCGGGCATGACCGTGTGGGTCAGCTCGTAGTCGGCTGGGGTGGTCATGGTGCGGGCGAGGCACTGTTGTCGGCGGCGTCGATGTCGCGCAGCAGGGTGTCGAGCATGATCGGCGCGGCTCCTCAGACGAAGTGGATCGGCGCGGTCGACTGGGCGATGTCTGCCGGGTTGAAGCCGCCGGGGATGTGAGCGGCCGCGGCGACGCCGTGCCACAGCAGGGCCGCCCCGGCGCGAGTGCTGGTCGGGGCGAAGGGGACCGCGGCGAGCAGGACGCCGGTGAAGGTGGCGCGGCCGCCGGTGGCGGCCTTGTCCCACGGTCCGTAGAGGCCGGTGGCGGTGACCCTGCCAAGCGGGATGCCGGGCGAGGAAGGTGTTGCGCGGCTGGAGGAGGCTGCTGGGCTTGTAGTGCGTGCCGCTGGTGCACAGGGCGACGTCGAGGATGACGGTGAGTGGGCTGTCGAGTCCGTGCCGGGAGGCGAGCCAGGGGCGGTCGGCGGCGGTGGACTCGGAGTAGGTGATCGGCTGGAGATCCACGCCGGGTTCCTTCGGGCAGGCCGGGTAAGTGGCGATTCCGTAGGGTCACCGGGCTGTGCCGTCGTCCGCTGGTGGGGTGGTGAGGCGCGGTCCCCGTGGGGCGTCAGGTGTTGTTCCCGACAACTCGCGCCGCCTGGAGCACCGTGCCCGCCTCGCCGGACTGCAAGATGCGCCACCCGCAATACTTCTCCGACCGCTGAGACCCACCGGTAGAGCTGTCCGGCCTGCCGCCGATCCGGTTCCACGACGACCGCCACGAGGCCGAGGGCCCGGCGCTGGCCGCCGACGCCGCGCTGAAAGTAGTGCACGCGATTCTCGGGCACTCCTCGACGCGCATAGCGACCCACACATGCCAGACGGATGCTGACCAGCATGCACACCGCGAAGGCTTCAGCCTGCTTAGACCTCATCACCACATACTCGGAGAAAGAAACCGAAGGCGGATGAACCGGACCCACGCTGGCCCCAGATCGGGCCCCATCTGGCCACTTCGGGGCCCAATCAACAAGTGGTCTAGACCGGTACCCGCTCAAGGGAACGAGGAAAGGCCAGGTCAGAAGCTATATGACCTGGCCTTCGAAGGAGCCCCCTGTCGGATTCGAACCGACGACCTACGCATTACAAGTGCGTTGCTCTGGCCAACTGAGCTAAGGAGGCCTGCGCGATACGTGCTGCGTGCCCGGGACGCGCGCGATCACGTGCCCGTGCAGTGTACCCAGGTCCCCGCCACCCCCTGTCGAAAATTTCCTCGAAGTTCACATGGGCTCAGGTACTGACAGACCAGGCAAACGCCAGGTACCGTCCTGACCCAGTTCACTCGCGTGGACTACACCACCACCTTCCTACAACGGATCGTCCGGCACGTTCCTGCCGGTAGAAGGGGGCCCTTCACCATGGCCACTGTTTCGTTCGACAAGGCGACCCGGATCTACCCGGGCACCGAGAAGCCCGCCGTTGACGGTCTGGAGATCGAGGTCGGGGACGGCGAGTTCCTCGTCCTCGTCGGTCCCTCCGGCTGTGGCAAGTCCACCTCGCTCCGCATGCTCGCGGGGCTCGAGGACGTCAACGCCGGCGCCATCCGCATCGGTGACCGCGACGTCACGCACCTGCCGCCGAAGGACCGGGACATCGCCATGGTGTTCCAGAACTACGCGCTGTACCCGCACATGACGGTCGCCGACAACATGGGCTTCGCGCTCAAGATCGCCGGCGTCAACAAGGCCGAGATCCGCCAGAAGGTGGAGGACGCGGCGAAGATCCTCGACCTCACGGACTACCTCGGCCGCAAGCCGAAGGCGCTCTCCGGCGGTCAGCGCCAGCGTGTCGCGATGGGCCGCGCCATCGTGCGTGAGCCCCAGGTCTTCCTCATGGACGAGCCGCTGTCGAACCTCGACGCCAAGCTCCGTGTCTCGACCCGTACGCAGATCGCCTCGCTCCAGCGCCGCCTCGGCATCACCACCGTCTACGTCACCCACGACCAGGTCGAGGCCATGACTATGGGCGACCGGGTGGCGGTGCTCAAGGACGGTCTGCTCCAGCAGGTCGACTCGCCCCGCAACATGTACGACCGTCCCAAGAACCTCTTCGTCGCCGGCTTCATCGGCTCCCCCGCCATGAACCTGATCGAGGTCCCGATCACCGACGGCGGCGTGAAGTTCGGCAACTCGGTCGTCCCGGTCAACCGCGAGGCCCTCAAGGCCGCGTCCGACAAGGGTGACCGCACGGTGACCGTCGGCGTCCGCCCCGAGCACTTCGACATCGAGGAGCACAACGGCGAGGCCGCGAAGTCCCTCACGAAGGACTCCGAGGACGCCCCGGCCGGTCTCGCCGTCTCCGTGAACGTCGTCGAGGAACTGGGCGCGGACGGCTACGTCTACGGCAGCGCCAAGGTCGACGACAACCTCAAGGACCTGGTCGTCCGCGTCAGCGGCCGCTCGGTGCCGGAGAAGGGCTCCACGCTCCACGTGGTCCCGCGTCCGGGCGAGATCCACGTGTTCTCGACCTCCACGGGCGAGCGCCTCACCGACTGACCAGATCCCACTGACCGATCAGGTCCCACTGACCGATCAGGTCTCACCAGCTGATCAGATCTCACCGGCTGATCAAACGTTCGACGACAGGGCCCCGCGGTTCGCCGCGGGGCCCTGTCCGTTGCGCATCGCCGCCGGACCACGCCCGGCCCTGTCGACAAATACCCCGGCAGACCCGTCATTTCGAGCAGTGTTCGTCAACGCCCTACCCAATTCGAGGCACCAATCCATCCCCCGAATTGGTGACTAAATGTCGCCAAATCATTACCGGACGCTACCCTCACACGCGTGAAGCACTCCAATAACCAACAGCCGCGACGCGGCCGGGGCCCCGCCCGCCGGGTCGGCCGCACCCTCGCCCTCGTCCTGCCCGTCATGATGGTGCTCTCCGGGACCCTCGCGGTCACCCGGGTCAACTGGTCGGGCAGCCCCTCCAGCTCGATGCTCACCGCCACGGACGTCACGGCGGCCGGAGCCTCCTCACGGGCCGCCGCACGCGCCCCGCAGGACATCCTGCGCGACCAGCTCATGACCGAGCTCCAGGACAAGAACCCCGGCGTCGTCCTGACCCACCTCCAGGAGGCGGTGAACGGCCACCCGTCGCTCTCCACGCACTGCACCTCCATCGCCCGCGCACTGGGCCGCGCCGCGGTCCGTATCTACGGCGCCGCACGCGCCCAGTCCTACGCCCGCCCCGTGTGCGACACCGCGTTCGCCTCCGGGGTCATGGCCGCGCACAGCTGACCGGAGCCGGCGCCCGGAGTAGGAGGTCGGTAACGGCTGATTAAGGAACGGTTGCAGCCGAAAGACACGGTGGGGCCGCCACGTACAGTTCGGGTCATGACCGATCCGAACGCCACGTCGCGCCCCACCCAAGCCGTGATCCTGGCCGGTGGCCAGGGATCCCGGCTGCGCCCGTACACCGACGACCGGCCCAAGCCGATGGTCGAGATCCCCGGCACGGGGACGCCGATCATCGGCCACCAGCTCGTCTGGCTCGCCGAGGAGGGCGTGACCGACGTGGTGGTCAGCTGCGGGCATCTCGCGGAGGTGCTCCAGGACTGGCTGAAGACGGCCGACCTGCCGGTCGAGGTGACCACGGTCGTCGAGACGGAGCCCCTGGGCCGCGGCGGCGGCCTCAAGTACGCCGCCGCGCACCTGCCCCGCCCGGACAGCGCCTGGTACGCCACCAACGGCGACATCTGGACCCGCTTCTCGCTGCGCGACATGGCCGACTTCCACGCCGAGCGCGACGCCGTCGCCACGATCGCGCTGGCCCGGCCGCGGATCCCTTGGGGGGCCGTGCAGACCGACGGCTTCGGGCGCGTCACGGACTTCATCGAGTCGCCGCCGACGCAGTACGCGATCAACGCGGGGGTGTACGTCTTCTCGCCCGAATTCGCTGGGTTGTTGCCGGAGCGGGGGGATCACGAGCGGACGACGTTCCCTCACCTTGCTCGTGAGCGGCGGTTGGCCGGGTTCCCGATTCCTCAAGGGGCTTACTGGCGGGCCATCGATACCGCGAAGGACCTCAGGGAAGCCGCCAAGGAGCTTGCTGCGCTAGGGCGTTGACGGTCAGTCAGGTTGTGCTTCGAGTGCCGGTCCGCTGTGGCTGGTCGCGCGGTTCCCCGCGCCCCTGGGGTAACTAAGAGGGCCTGCACTGAAAAGTGCAGGCCCTCTCTCTCTGTGTGTCAGCCGGTGGGCGACTGCTTCAACAAGCCGCCCACCGGCCCAGTTACCCCAACAGGCCGCCCACCAGGCCCGGCTGGCCGGAGGAGGATGAACCCCCGGTGCTGGAGCCGCCGCTGGAGCCGGTGCCGCCGCTGGTGCCACCGCTGGACGTGGGTCCTGAGGTGGTGCTGGGGGCCTGGCCGGCCGGGGAGGACTGCTGGGGCTGGGTACGGCCCGCGGTGCCCTGGGTCTGGCTGGGGGCGCCGCTGGTGGCCGTACCGGAGGAGGAGCGGGTCGCGCCCGGGGTCGTCGCGGCGCCCGAGGGCTTGGCCGAAGGCGCTTGCCGGGACGGCGACTTGGACGCCTCGGGGCTGCTGCTGCGGCTCTTGGTCGGTTCGCCGGGGAGCGGGGTGCCCGGCAGTTCGTTGCGCGGGGCCTCGCCGGGGCCGGGGACGACCACGCGGCTGGAGTCGCGGACCGCGCCGCCGAGCAGCGAGCCGACGAGCAGGGTGAGGCCGATGGAGACGGCCGTGATGAGGGCGCCGCGGCGCAGGACGTAGCGGCGCAGCTCCCAGATGTCGGCGCGGGGTCCGAGGCGGCGCCAGGCGCTGCCCGCGAGGCGGCCGTCGATGGAGTAGACGGGGGCGCCCGCGATGATCAGCGGGGACCAGGCGGCGAGATAGATGATGTCGGGCGCGTCGTAGGCCGGGACGGTCTTCCAGCTGACCGTGACGATCAGTGCCGCCGAGAGCAGCGCGCCGAAGACCGCGGCGACCCGCTGCCACAGGCCGAGGATCGTGAGGACGCCCACGATGACCTGGGCGAAGGCGATGACGAGCCCGGAGCCGACCGGGTGCTGGAGCGCGAACTGCCGTAGGGGCTCGGCGACTTCCCACGGGTGCAGGGTGTTGAGCCACTTGACCATGGAGCCGCGTTTGCCGCCGTCGAAGTAGACGGGGTCGCACAGCTTGCCCATGCCCGCGTAGATGGAGATGAAGCCGAGGAAGATACGGAGCGGGAGGAGGACGACCCCGAGGTTCATGCGGCGGCCGGGGTAATAGGCGTGCCGTACGGGCTCGTTGGGGTTGCGTCTGGTGCGGCGCTCGCTCTCCGTGCCCTCGAAGTCCTCGAACTCCGGGTCCCCGTAGGCGGGTTCGTCGTAGGCGGGTTCGTCGTAGGCGCTGCCCACCGTCCGCATGGGCGGCAGGAGTCGGGTCTCGCCGGTGTCGTGATCGCCGCCGCGCTGGGCGCCGACGACCGGGGTCTCGATGGTCTGCGCGGTCAGGTCGTCGTCGTAACCGCCGCTGTCGATACGGGGGATGACCTGCGTGGCTCCGGCGTCGCCGGCCGGTTCGTCGCCGTGGCGGACGCCCGTGCCGCGCACGGCCTGGAGCAGCCGGTGGGCGCCGGTGTCGTCCGGGGCGGACTTGCCGCTCCAGACGACGGGCCGGCGGCGCGCGCCGGCGGCGGGGATCCGGCCGGGGACCTCGGTGGCGCTCAGGTGCCGTGCGATCCGCGGCGACGGGGGACGCGACGAGGCGCCCAACTGCACGCGGAAGCTCGCATGATTGACGATGATCTGCGCCGGATCGCTCGGCACCTTCACCATGCTCAGCGCGGGAGCGTCGTCGAAGCCCGACGGGCCGTCCCCCGTGGGTGTGCGGGGTGTTCTGGTGTCCACACTCATCTAACCGAGTGACGTGTGTTTAGGACACTGCTTTGACTCGCCGGAAGTGTCCGGACCGCGTCAAGCGTGTGCCCGGCGCCCAGATTGCCCCGAGTGGGGGACGGTGCCGAACGTCCGTTCAGGAACGCTTGCGGGCCGCCTCGTAGAGCACAATTCCCGCCGCCACACCGGCGTTGAGGGATTCCCCACCGCCGGGCATCGGGATCCGGACCCTGAAGTCGCAGGTCTCGCCCACGAGTCGGGACAGGCCCTTGCCCTCGCTGCCGACCACGATGACCACCGGGCCTTCCAGCGCGGCGAGTTCACCGACTTCGGTGTCACCGTCGGCCGCGAGACCGACGATCGCGAGGCCCGCCTTCTTGTACGCCTCGAGGGCGCGCGTCAGGTTGGTGGCGCGGGCGACGGGCGTACGCGCGGCGGCGCCGGCCGACGTCTTCCAGGCACCGGCCGTCATCCCGGCCGCGCGCCGCTCGGGCACGAGGACACCGTGCCCGCCGAAGGCGGAGGCCGAGCGGACGATCGCGCCGAGGTTGCGCGGGTCGGTCACCCCGTCGAGGGCGACGATCAGCGGGTCCTCGCCCTTGTCGTAGGCCGCGTTGGCGAGGTCCTCGGCGTGCGCGTACTCGTACGCCGGGACCTGGAGGACCATGCCCTGGTGGTTGAGGCCGTTCGTCATGCGGTCCAGCTCGGGGCGGGGGGCCTCCATGAGGTGGACGCCGCCGCGCTCGGCGACGAGCTGGAGCGCCTCGCGGACCCGCTCGTCGTTGTCGATGAACTGCTGGACGTAGAGCGTGACCGCCGGGACGCCCTCGCGCAGCGCCTCCACGACCGGGTTGCGGCCGACGACCATCTCGGAGGTGCCCTTGCCGCCGCGCCCGCGCGGCGCGGGACGGCGCTGGACCTGCTTGGCCTTGGCGTTGGCGACGCGGTTCTTCTTGTGGCCCTTGCGCGCCTCGGCGGGCGGGGTGGGGCCCTTGCCTTCGAGGCCCCTGCGCCGCTGGCCGCCACTGCCGACCTGCGCGCCCTTCTTGCCGGACATGCGGCGGTTGTTGGCTGCCATGACCTACCTGTCTGTGTGACCCGTCTGGGGGTGTGGTGCGTACGTACGTCTATGCAGTGTGCCGCCCGGAGGGCCGGGCGGCACAGTCGATCTTCGTTGACCGGGTGCGATCAGGGTGCGATCGGGGTGGGTTCAGCGGGGGCCGAGGGTCCAGCGCGGGCCCTGCGGGCCGTCCTCGATGTTGAGGCCGGACTGGTTGAGCTGGTCGCGGATGCCGTCGGCGGTGGCCCAGTCCTTACGGCCCCGGGCGGCCTCGCGCTGGTCGAGGACCATGCGGACCAGGGTGTCCACGACACCGTGCAGGTCTTCGCCGCGGTCACCGCCCTCGCCGACCCAGTGCGGGTCGAGCGGGTCGAGTCCGAGCACCCCGAGCATGGCGCGCACCTCGGCGAGCCGCGCTACGGCGGCTTCCTTGTCGTCGGCGGCGAGGGCGGAGTTCCCCTGCCGGACCGTGGTGTGTACGACGGCGAGCGCCTGCGGGACGCCCAGGTCGTCGTCCATCGCCTCGGCGAAGGCCGGCGGCACCTCGGCGGCGGGCTCGACGACTCCCCCGGCCTTCTCCACCACCCGCTGCACGAAGCCCTCGATCCGCGCGAACGCGGACTCGGCCTCGCGCAGGGCCTCCTCGCTGTACTCGATCATCGAGCGGTAGTGCGGGGTGCCCAGGTAGTAGCGCAGGACGATGGGCCGCCACCGCTTGACCATCTCGGAGACGAGGACGCTGTTGCCGAGCGACTTCGACATCTTCTCGCCGCTCATGGTGACCCAGGCGTTGTGCACCCAGTACTGGGCGAAGTCGTCGCCGTAGGCCTTGGCCTGGGCGATCTCGTTCTCGTGGTGCGGGAAGATCAGGTCGAGGCCGCCGCCGTGGATGTCGAAGGCGGGGCCCAGGTACTTGTGCGCCATCGCCGAGCACTCCAGGTGCCAGCCGGGGCGGCCGCGGCCCCACGGGGTCTCCCAGTCGGGCTCGCCCGGCTTGGTCGCCTTCCACATCGCGAAGTCGCGCGGGTCGCGTTTCCCGGTGATGCCGTCCTCGGTGGGCTGGCGCAGGTCGTCGATGTCCTGGTTGGAGAGCTGGAGGTACTCCGGGTACGAGCGCACGTCGAAGTAGACGCTGCCGTCGGCCTCGTACGCGTGACCGCGCTCGATGAGCCCGCGCATCATCTCGATCATCTCGGGCACGTGGCCGGTCGCCCGCGGTTCGTACGTCGGCGGGAGGCAGCCGAGTGCGCTGTAACCGTCGTTGAACGCGCGCTCGTTCTCGTAGCCGATCGACCACCAAGGGCGGCCCTGTTCACGGGACTTGGCGATGATCTTGTCGTCGATGTCCGTGACGTTGCGGATGAACGTGACGTCGTAGCCACGGTGTTCGAACCAGCGGCGGAGGATGTCGAAGTTGAGGCCCGAGCGGATGTGGCCGATGTGGGGGGCGGCCTGCACGGTGGCACCACACAGGTAGATCGAGACACAGCCCGCTGTGAGCGGGGTGAAGTCGCGAATCTGCCGGGCGCTGGTGTCGTACAGACGAATGGTCACGGTACAAGGGTAGTGGGCGTTTCCCTGTGCCTCAGACGGTTGGGTTGATTGTTAGCTGCGGGCCGGTGGGGGCTGGTCGCGCAGTTCCCCGCGCCCCTGAAAAACAGCCCGCTCACGCGCGTTTTACGACCAGGGCTGTTGCCACAGCCATGAGGCCCTCGTCCCTGCCCGGGAAGCCCAAACCGTCCGTCGTCGCCCCCGACACGGACACCGGGGCTCCCGCCGCCTCCGACAAAAGCTTCTGGGCTTCGTCTCGCCGCTTGCCGATCTTCGGCCTCGGGCCAATCACCTGTACGGCGACATTGCCGATGGTGAAGCCCGCCTCGCGGACGATCCTCGCGGCCTCCGTCAACAACGTGACCCCGGACGCGCCCGACCACTCGGGGCGGCCGGTACCGAAGTGCTGGCCGAGGTCACCGAGACCGGCGGCGGAGAACAGGGCGTTGCAGGCCGCGTGGGCGACGACGTCCGCGTCGGAGTGGCCGGCCAGGCCCGGGCCCTCGTTCTCCCACTTCAGGCCGGCGCACCAGAGGTCGCGGCCCTCCTCGAAGGCGTGGATGTCGGTGCCGATGCCGACCTGGGGCAGGGGGTACGGCATCGAGGGTGTCTCAGAAGCCATCGTTCAGCCTCCTGCGGGCCAGGACCGCCTCCGCGAGGACCAGGTCCAGGGGGCGGGTCACCTTGAATGCCTCCTCGTGGCCGGGGACGACCACGACCGTGAGGCCGAGCTGTTCGACCATGCTCGCGTCGTCGGTGACGTTGTCGGTGACCGTCTCGTGGGCGTGGACCAGGGTGGCGCGGTCAAAGCCCTGCGGTGTCTGTACGGCGCGGAGGCGGGCGCGTTCCGGGGTGGCTACGACGGGCTCCGGGTCGCCGGGGTGCGCGGCCGGCTCGACTTCCTTGACGGTGTCGGCGAGGGGCAGGGCCGGTACGACGGCGGGCGCTCCGTCCCGTACGGCATCGATGACCGCGTCGACCGTGTCGACCGGGACAAGCGGGCGGGCCGCGTCGTGGACGAGGACGATGTCGTAGCCGGGCGGCAGCGCGTCCAGGCCGAGCTTCACGGACTCCTGGCGGGAGTCGCCGCCGGGGACGACGAGGAAGTCGGTGCGCTCCGGGAGTGCGTGGGCGTCGAGGAGGGTCTTCACCTCGGCCGCGCCGTCGGGCGGGGCCACGACGACGACCAGGGAGACCGCGCGGGACGCGGCCAGTGCGCGGATCGCGTGGATCAGCATGGGGGTGCCGTTCAGCGCGCGGAGCGCCTTGGGGGCGCCCGGGCCGAGGCGTACGCCCCGTCCGGCGGCCGGGATCACGGCGGCGACGGAGGACTGCGCCTGCGAAGAGCGCGAATCGTCAGACATCGGTTCCTGTCAGGTTTGTGTGCTCGACCTACGTGGGTATGGCCTCAGGAGTGCCGGGCGCGACGCCTTGACCGGACCCTTCCGTGACACCGGTCGAGCCAGCTGCCCGGGCCCGGCACGCCATTATCGGGGGATGTCTCTCCGACGTACGACGGAGTCGGAGTCTCAGGTCTCGGAGGTTCGGGTCTCGGAGTCTTCGACGGAGTCCGGAGTCGCAGTCGGGGTCTCGGAAAATTCCCCTGAACATGCCGAAGCGCCCGGCGACAAGGGAGCTGTCATCGGGCACCACGGCATTTCAGTGTGCTGAGCAGGGCGTACCAGTCGCCTGCGTCAGGACGCGAGAACCTCGTCGAGCAGGGCCTCGGCCTTGTCCTCGTTCGTGTTCTCCGCGAGCGCGAGCTCACTCACCAGGATCTGGCGAGCCTTGGCGAGCATGCGCTTCTCACCTGCGGAGAGTCCGCGCTCGCGCTCACGACGCCACAGGTCACGGACGACTTCCGCGACCTTGATGACATCGCCGGAGGCGAGCTTCTCCAGATTTGCCTTGTAACGACGCGACCAGTTCGTGGGCTCCTCGGCATACGGAGCGCGCAGCACCTCGAAGACCCGGTCCAGCCCGTCCTGACCGACCACATCACGTACGCCGACGAACTCCGCATTGTCCGCTGGCACACGCACCGTCAGGTCACCCTGAGCGACCTTCAGCACCAAATAGGTCTTGTCCACGCCTTTGATCTGGCGAGTTTCGATAGCCTCGATCAGCGCGGCCCCGTGATGGGGATAGACCACGGTGTCGCCAACCTTGAACGTCATGTGACAGGTACCCCTTCCGTGGCTATCCAGGGTAACACGGAAACTGCGGGTTCTGAATGGCGTTTTCGCAGGTCAGGGCACATCTCGGGGCTTGACAACAGCAACAGGAACGTGCTGCGGAGGCCGAGCGGAAGAGGGTATTCGCAGGTCGGAGCAGCTCTCCGGGCGAGGTGAAACGCGTACGTTACACACATCCGGAGGCGCCTCCAAGCGGACGAACGTCCCTAAATGTCTGGTTCCAAGTGCTCGACTTCCGCTACTCCGTTCGGTGGCCGGAGCCCGGTACGAGGTGAATCCGGAATTGATCACCGAAGCCCGCCGAGATGCCGGTGATCAATTATCCGAGGTGCCGTGCATTCTTCACCGAAAATCCGCCGACAGACGTCTGAGCTGCTTATGTGAATGCCGGACGAGTGCCGGTCGCAAGTGACCCGCGAGTCACTTGAGGCACACGGGTACCCGGTTGAGGGAGGGTCGGGTGCGGTGGTGCGGGAACGGCTCGGTAACCTAAGGCCGCTGACAGACACTTAGGGCGGCTTTATTCAGGAGTCGCCCTGCTCCGCCCACGTTCAAGGAGTAGCCGCCGCCGTGAGCAGCAGCCTTCGACGCGGCGCCCTCGCCGCCGCCACCATCGCGTTCTCGATCGCCTCCCTCGCCGCGTGCGGTGCCGGCAACGACGCCCAGACGCTGGAGGTCAAGCCGGACAACGCGGCCGTCTCCGTCGGCACCATCAAGGTGCAGAACGCACTCGTCATCACCCAGCCCCTCACCGAGTCCGGCACCGAGGGCGCGGGCCCGGCGGTGATCTCCGCGACCCTGTTCAACACCGGCATCAAGGCCCAGACCCTGGACTCCGTCAGCGTCGACGGCTCGGGCAGCGTCAAGCTCACCCCCGCGAAGGGCAAGGGCAAGCTGGTCGTCCCGGCCGGCGGTTCGCTCGTCCTGGGCGGCAAGGGCAACGCCTCCGCGGCGCTGGCCGACGCCGCCGGCATCACGGACGGCAACGCCCAGAAGGTCACCTTCACCTTCAGCACGACCGGTGGCGTGAGCCTGAGCGCGTTCGTCGTCCCGGCCGACAGCTACTTCACCAAGTGGGGCCCGACCTCGATCCCCTCGACGCCGGCCGCGGGCTCCACCGCGACCGGCTCCGCCTCTCCGAAGCCGGGCAAGAGCACGTCGGCCACACCGACCGACGCGGCCTCCGCGAGCGCCACGGCCACGGAGTCGGCCACCACGACCGGCTGAGCGGCCGTAGCGACAGCAGTCGTACGCCTACGACGACGGGCGGGACCTCACGGAGAGGTCCCGCCCGTCGTCGTAGAGCCGGTGATCCTTGTGGAGCCGGTAAGAAAGTGATCGCGGTTTACGGCTCGAACTTGTAGCCCAGGCCGCGCACCGTCACCAGGTAGCGCGGCGCGCCCGGGTCCGGCTCGATCTTGGCGCGGAGGCGCTTGACGTGGACGTCCAGGGTCTTGGTGTCGCCCACGTAGTCGGCGCCCCAGACGCGGTCGATGAGCTGCATGCGGGTCAGTACGCGGCCCGCGTTGCGCAGGAGCATCTCCAGCAGGTCGAACTCCTTGAGGGGCAGGTCGACCTTGGAGCCGGAGACCGTGACCACGTGGCGATCCACGTCCATGCGGACCGGACCTGCCTCGAGGGCGGCCGGGGTGACCTCCTCGGGCTCGCCGCGGCGGCGCAGGACGGCCCGGATACGGGCGACGAGCTCACGGGACGAGAAGGGCTTGGTGACGTAGTCATCGGCTCCTATTTCCAGGCCTACGACCTTGTCGATCTCACTGTCCTTGGCCGTCACCATGATGACGGGGACGTTGGAGCGGCCGCGCAGCTGGCGGCAGACCTCCGTGCCGGGGAGCCCCGGCAGCATCAGGTCGAGCAGGACGAGGTCGGCGCCGTTGCGCTCGAACTCGTCGAGCCCGTCGGGCCCGGTGGTCGCGATGGCGACCTCGAAGCCCTCCTTGCGGAGCATGTACGACAGGGCGTCGGAGAAGGACTCCTCGTCCTCGACGACAAGCACTCGGGTCACGGAAGGACCTCCGGGGCGGGAAGCGGTTCGTACGGGGATGGTTCAGGGGACGCCTCGACCTCGTCGTCGAGGTCGGGGTGCTGGTGGGCACGGTCGCGGGCCGCACCCGCCTCCGGCAGCCTCAGGGTGAACGTGGAGCCCTGTCCCTCGGAGCTCCACACCGTGACCTCCCCGCCGTGCGAGGCGGCCACGTGCTTGACGATCGCCAGTCCGAGACCCGTACCGCCGGTGGCCCGTGAGCGGGCCGGGTCGACACGGTAGAAGCGCTCGAACACGCGCTCCTTGTCCTTCTCGGAGATGCCGATGCCCTGGTCGGTGACGGCGACCTCGATGTGGTCGCCGCCGCCCGCGGAGACCCGGCGGGCGGCTATGCCGACGCGGGTACGGGCGGGCGAGTAGTTGACGGCATTCTCGACCAGGTTTCCGAGGGCGGCGGCCAGCTGGCCCCGGTTCCCGTAGACATGCAGGTCGGCGGTGCCGCCGGCGGCCATGGTGATCTGCTTGGTGCCGGCCTGGTGCCGGCAGCGGTCGATGGCCTCGGCGACGAGTTCGTCGACGCGGACCGGTTCTGCGTCTTCGAGGGGGTCGTCGTTCTGGACCCGTGACAGGTCGATGAGCTCCTGCACGAGATTGGTCAGGCGTGTGGCCTCGATCTGCATCCTGCCGGCGAAACGCTCCACCGCCTCAGGATCGTCGGAGGCGTCCATGACCGCCTCCGAGAGGAGGGAGAGCGCGCCGACGGGGGTCTTCAGTTCGTGGCTGACATTCGCCACGAAGTCACGTCGTACGGCCTCGATACGGCGGGCCTCGGTGAGGTCCTCCACGAGGAGCAGGACGAGCCGGGAGCCGAGCGGCGCCACCCGGGCGGAGACCGCGAGGGCCTCCCCGCGGCCGGTGCCGCGCCGGGGCAGATCCAGCTCGACCTGGCGTATCTCGCCGTCGCGGCGGGTGTCCCGGGCCATCTTGAGCATGGGGTCGACGGAGAGTTTCCCGCCGCGGACCAGTCCCAGGGCGTACGCCGCCGAGCTGGCCTTGACCACGGCGTCCGCCTCGTCGAGGACGACGGCCGAGGAGCGGAGCACCGACAGGACGGTGTCCACGCCCGGCGGAAGCACCGGGTCCGTGTGCAGGGAGGTCCTGGTCGGTCGCTTCTGGTCGCGTTCGCTCCAGCGGAACGCCAGCATGGCGATGACGCCGGTGAGCACCCCGGCGATCGCTGCCGCTGCGGCGACCGCCGCGTTCACGTCCATGCCCCCAGGTTAGGCATGGGATACCTCCTGGCCACAGCCATCGGAGTGCGACCTCGAACACTCGTCGCCCAGAGTTCACCTTGGAGCCAGTATTGGTTCATTTGGGTTGGCGGAAACCGTCGCGTAGGAGAGGGAACGTGGGAGCGTGGGGTGGAAGGGCCGGTATTTGGACACGCTGACGGGCCCGGGCGCCCTGAGCTCCTTGACCCCCGAAGCAAACGTAGGAGAGGGAACCCTGATGCGGGACGCGTACCACGAGGAACTTGACTCGATCGGTGACGGTCTGGTGGAGATGGCCCGGCTGACCGGGTCGGCGATCGGACGCGCCACGACGGCCATCCTGGACTCCGACCTGAAGCTGGCCGAGAGCGTCATCGAGGCCGACAAGAAGGTCGACGACCTCCAGCACGACCTCGAAGCCCGGGCCATAGCCCTGCTGGCCCGGCAGCAGCCGGTGGCGACGGACCTGCGCATCGTCGTCACGTCGCTGCGCATGTCGGCCGACCTGGAGCGCTCCGGCGACCTCGCCCAGCACGTGGCGAAGCTCGCCCGGCTCCGTTTCCCGGACCGCGCGGTACCGCACGACCTGCACGCGACCATCCTCGAGATGGGCCAGCTCGCCCAGCGCCTGATGGCCAAGGCGGCCGAGGTCATCATCACGAAGGACGTCGACCTCGCGCTCCAGCTGGAGCAGGACGACGACGCGATGGACCTCCTGCACCGCACGCTCTTCCAGCACCTGCTGGACGACAAGTGGAAGCACGGCATCGAGACCGCGGTCGACGTGACCCTGCTCGGCCGCTACTACGAGCGCTTCGCCGACCACGCGGTGTCGGTCGCGAAGCGTGTGGTGTTCCTGGTGACGGGCGAGCACGCGGACGAGTTGCAGGCGGACATCCAGCCGGTGACGGGGGCGGAGGGCGCGTAGCTCTCCGTCTCCGCTCGGCCGGGGGCTTACGGGGGAAGCCTCAATGCGCCGTTGATGCGCCCGGCGAAGCGGGCATCCAATGGGCACAGGCACCAGCCTCTAGGAGGACCCATGGCCGAATCCCCCGCCACGACGCCGGACCCGACGCAGGAGCGCGAGACGCAGCAGCCCGCCGAGATCAAGAGCCTTCCGCTCTTCGGTGCCTGCGGCTGCGGCTCGGGCTGCGGGTGCGGGTGCCAGTCCGGCAATCCGTGCCAGTGCGGCTGACCGACGTACAGAGCCCTTGATTCCGTCGAAGGGGCCCGGGTGCTTCACCGCGCCGGGCCCCTTCGCCGTGCTCGGGGGCTGGTTGTTCAGGGGGTCGTTCCCGCCACCGTGAGCAGGACGTCCGTCGTGGTGGGGATCCTGCCGTATCCCTCGGGCAGCCCTACGGCGAGGTCGACCGACCGCGGGCTCCCGTCCAGCGCGCTCAGTCGCTTGTCGATGTCCACGGAGGGTGCCGTGATCGGCTTCTCCCCTCCGCACAACCCCAGACTCGCCGGGTCGGCGCCGGAGTCACCCGTCGAGTAGGGGCCGTTGCCGAGCCAGTCGACTCCGGCGGGCACGATCTTGTTCTCCCGCAGATAGCGGTCCAGAGTTCTCCCGGAGACCCGGAAGGCGACCGCCAGCGACACCTCCCCCGCAGGCCCGGACGAATGCGTCACGTAGTGCACGTCCGTCGCTCCGGCCGGCAGCCGAAGCTGTACGACGTCCAGGGCCACCCGCAACGGGACATCGCTTCCCTCGCAGGCCCGCGCGTCCCCGAACGGGTGCCCCTCGCCAGCGAACGCCACCCAGAGCCCGGCCCCCGCCGCGAGCAGCGCGGCGACGACACCCGCGCCGATCCCGATCCGTACCCCGCGTCTCATTCCCTCGCCCCTCCCCTTGATCGTTCCGCACGGTAGCCGGGGACGCCGTACGGGCGCAGCATGGAAGGGGAAGTCGGAAGGGTCGATAGAGAAGGAGGTGCGCGGACATGGCTCAGTACATGGACGTACACCACGGAATGAAGGGCATCACGGCCGACCAGTTGATGGAGGCCCACAAGGCGGACCTCGCCGTGGAGAAGGACGAGGGCGTCCACTTCGAGCGGGCCTGGGCGGACCCGGAGTCCGGGATCGTCTACTGCCTGTCGGAGGCGCCGTCGCCCGAGGCGGTCCAGCGGGTCCACGAGCGCGCGGGGCACCGTGCGGACGAGGTGCACGCGGTGCCGTACTCGATCTGACGACCGGCGTTCCACCGGACCGGGGGTGTGGTCAGCCCTACCTCCGGTCGGGTGGGGTGCTCCATGGTTCCTGTAGGTGGACGGAGGCATCGTGGAAGTCGGTCGGCGACAGCCGATCGCCCGCCTGGAAGGAACGGCCCATGGAATCGCCGCAGTTCACGAACGCAGGCTCCACCACGGTCCCCGGCGAGAACGCCCTCGCGCCGCTGCTGGCCGCGTGGGACCTGGCGCACCCCGCCACGGGCGACCCCGAGTGGCGGCACCTGTTGGACGAGATCGCGCATCCCGGCACGACGGAGGCGTTCCGGCGGCTGGCCGGGGCCGGAGCTGGCTCCTCGGCCTGAGTCGACAGGTCGTATCCGGCGTCAACAGGTCGGATCGGCAGGGTCGTTCGAGCCTTTGGTGCTGTTTGGGCAAAGGGTTCGGCATCGACAGTTCAACAGTCTTGTCCTGTGCATGTCTCACTCGATGAGATGCGCGGAGACCTCTTCGTCCGGCTGAGAGCCGGGCGAACTCCGCAGCACTCAGGGGGGATTCATGCGCATAGCCCGCGCGAGACTGAACATCGCCGCTTCCACGGCCGCCACCGCCACTCTCGCCGTCGCCGCGCTGGCGACCGCGCCGCTGGCCGGCGTCACGAGCGCCGCGCCCGCGGCCGTACCGCAGACGAAGGCGATCCCGGCCATCACCGGACACACCCTCGCGCGCGACGTGCCGACCCCGCTCACCAGCGCGCAGTGCGAGGCCAAGTGGCAGATCGCCTGCTACAGCCCGTTGCAGTACCGCACCGCGTACAACCTCAACTCGCTTTACAAGAAGGGTATTACGGGCAAGGGGCGGACGATCGTCATCGTCGACTCGTTCGGCTCGCCGACGATCCAGCACGATCTCGACACGTACAGCAAGCAGTTCGGCATGCACAGCGCCAAGGTGAACGTCGTCAAGTGGGGCAAGGTCCCGGTCTTCGACCCCACGAACGCGGACATGACCGGCTGGGCCGGTGAGACCACCCTGGACGTCGAGATGGCGCACGCGGTCGCGCCCGACGCGAAGATCGTGCTGGTGGAGACGGCGGTCGCCGAGACCGAGGGCGTGACCGGTCTGCCGGAGATGATGGACGCCGAGAAGTACCTGATCGACCACGGCGTCGGCGACGTCATCACGCAGAGCTTCGGCGCGACCGAGAACACCTTCCCCGGCTTCGACCAGGGCGACTTCTCCAGCATCAAGAAGCTGCGCTACGCCTTCGAGGCCGCCAACCGCAAGCACGTGACCGTCCTCGCCTCCTCCGGCGACGGCGGCGCCACCGACTACAACGCGGACGGCTCGGCCTTCTACGACAAGCCCGTCAACTCCTGGCCTTCTTCCGACCCGTTGGTCACGTCGATCGGCGGCACGCAGCTCCACCTGGACGACAAGGGCGACCGCGTCACGCCGGACAGCGTCTACAACGACTACGGCGCGGGCGGCGGCGGCCAGTCCCACGTGTTCGCCCGCCCGTCGTTCCAGAACGGCGTGAAGAGCATCGTCGGCACCCAGCGCGCCACGCCCGACGTGTCGATGGCCGCCGCGGTCAACGGCGGCGCGTGGACGTACTCCAGCTTCGACCCGACGGCCGTCGGCTGGGACGTCTACGGCGGCACGAGCGAGGCCAGCCCGCTCTTCTCCGGCATCGTCGCCCTCGCGGACCAGGCGGCGGGCCACCGGGTGGGCAACATCAACTCGGCGCTGTACGCGCTCGCGAAGCACGGCGCCAAGGGCAACGGCATCGTCGACGTGAACGACGGCACGAACAACTCGTATGCGGGCGTGACCGGTTACACCGCGGTCGACGGCTACGACATGGCGACGGGCGTGGGCACGGTGGACGCGCTGCGGTTCGTACCGGCGCTGGCGCGGGCCAGCCGGCGCTGACCCAGCCCATCACATCTTGAGACGGTCCAGGTGCAACTCGCCTGGGCCGTCCTGATGTTGACGCGGTTCACAGAGTTCACAGGGTTCACACGCTGATGGACTGGGCGTAAGTGACCTGGTTGAGCAGGTAGACGACCTGGTTGCGCGACTGCACCGGGATCATCGTGGAGTGGTGCCGACCGCCACTGTTGACGCTGACCTGTACGAAGCCGGTGGTGACGCGTTCCTTCATCAGGAGGAACAGCAGCCCGATGAAGCAGAGCAGGAAGAACAGAATCGCCAGCACGATCGCGTGCGGCGGGATCCGCTCCTCCGTACGCGACATGTCGGTGGCCGTCCACACCGCGCCTCTGAGCGGCATCGGCCCGGCCGGGCTCACGATGGTGTCACCGTTGACCGCGATGTCGCCGAGGGTCAACAGCGGTGCGCCGAAGGCGGGTTGAGGCTGGGGCTGCTGTTGCGGGTACAGCTGCGGCTGCGGCTGCTGTACGGCCGGCGGGTAGCCGTAGGTGGGAACTGCGGGGGCCGTGGGATAGCCGTAGCCGCCCTCGCCGTAGGGGCCGGCGGACGGAGTGCCGGGCGGAGTGCCGTACGGGTTCTGCCCGGGCGGCTGTTCCGGCGGCGGGCCGGGGTACTGGTTCGGCATGGGTGCTCTTCCCCCCGAGAGTGCGTGTGGACGACGGCGCCGGCAGGCCCACAGGGTGAGCGGGTCGCGCCGTGCGTTCATCCTCCCGCTCGGTCACGTCCCGTATCTACGTAATGACGAGAAATATCCAGGCACGGCCGGCCGGAGTCACGCCGAGAACGACGCCGAAGTAGCTGAGGCCGCCGCCCGTTTCCGACGCCGGGCGAACCGACGCCCGACCGTGTAGAGGCTGATCAGAAGCAGTACCGATGCCCCGGCGGGCCAGCCGATGGAGCCCCCTTCGCGGTAGGTCTGGATCCCCACCAGCAGCAACAGGGCGTTGACCGGCGGACCCAACAGGTCGGCCAGGACGTCCATCCACCGCGTGACTTTCGAGAGGTCGTCCACGGCTTGATCGTGACAGGGGGACGGGCTTCCTGCCAAGGATCTGTTTGGCATTTGGCACCCTGCCGCAGCCGATGCTCAGTGCAGCCGCTCCGCCTCGTCGTACTCCGCCACCCGGAAAGTGGGCCAGTAGGTCATCTGCGGCTGGGAGCGCTCGATCATCGCCAGGAGAACCTCGCCGTGCAGGACGCGCACGCCGGTCTCGGCCCCGTCGAGGCCGGCGAGGTTGTCCACCACGTAGAGGTAGAAGCGCTCGGGATTCGCCAGGGCGGCCACGACTTGCCGGTGTTCCAACGGCAGCGGCACGCTGCGCGCCGACCGGCTGAACGCCTTCACCTCGATCATGCGGGGCGCGCTGTCGACGTCGTACGGCAGACCCGACGCACGCACGTCCCTGGGCTCGCGCCCGGCGGCCCGTTCCAGGGCCAACACATGTGTGATCGCGGCCTGTTCCGTCTCTTTGTTCCCCACGGCGACCCCTGCCTCCGAGTTCCTGCGAGGCCATGGTGGCGTGTGGGCGGGCGAGTTGGGAAGCGCAAGCTGTGGCTGTGGCTGTGGCTGTGGCTGTGGACCAGCGAGGCGAGCGGAGGCGGGGGAACGGCAGCCGCCGAGCGCCTCTGACGCGGGCACGTTCTTCTTCTGCTCCCAACTGGCCACCGCCATCCGGGCCTTGACCGTGATGTCCTTGCCCTTCTTCACCGGGGCTGGGGTGACGACAGTGTAGTCGAGGTCGTGGTTGACGCCCATGTTCACGAACGTCGTGGCCGAGTCGTCCTGACCTGCCCCGGCGGCCGGAAGGGCGAGAACGGTGACGGCCAGGGCAGCGCTGAGGGCATGATCACCGACCCACCCCAACACTTAACTCCGGCTTCTCCAGGGGTTGTTGACAACACCGGCTACCGGCCAACTTCCCTGTGCCCAGCACCGCGTAGAACATGGGTGGATGGCGCGACTCCACGACATCGTCTTCGACTGCGCTCGCCCCGCGGCCACGGCCCGCTTCTGGTCCGCGGCTCTGGACGGCTATGCCGTCGCGCCGTACGACGACGCGGAACTTGCCCGCCTGCGCTCCCTGGGGATCACCAGCACCGAGGACGATCCAACCGTCCTCGTCGAGTCGCCGGGCGGGGGACCTCGTCTGTGGTTCCAACTCGTGCCAGAAGCCAAGGCCGGGAAGAACCGTGTGCACTTGGACCTGCTCGTCGCGGACCCCGAGGCGGAGATCCAGCGCCTGACCGCTCTCGGTGCGACCGTTCAGGCCCGGCACGCGGACAACATCGTCCTGGCCGATCCCGAAGGCAACGAATTCTGCCTGACTCCAGCGGATTGACGGCCCCACGTCATACCCAGGCCCCCTGCCAAATACGTAGGCCCCCTGCCGGCGTAAAACCCGCTGGCAGGGGGCCTGATCGTGTCGCGTTACTTCTTCTTGCCCTGGTTCTTGACCGCCTCGATCGCCGCCGCGGCCGCGGCCGGGTCGAGATACGTCCCGCCCGGCTTGACCGGGTTGAAGGACGCGTCCAGTTCGTAGGCCAGGGGGATGCCCGTCGGGATGTTCAGGCCCGCGATGTCGGCGTCGGAGATGCCGTCGAGGTGCTTGACCAGGGCGCGGAGCGAGTTGCCGTGGGCCGCGACCAGGACCGTGCGGCCCGCGAGGAGGTCGGGGACGATGCCGTCGTACCAGTACGGGAGCATGCGGACGACGACGTCCTTCAGGCACTCCGTGCGGGGGCGCAGCTCCGGGGGGATCGTCGCGTAGCGCGGGTCGGCGGACTGGGAGAACTCCGTGCCGTCCTCGAGGGGCGGGGGCGGGGTGTCGTAGGAACGGCGCCAGAGCATGAACTGCTCCTCGCCGAACTCCGCGAGGGTCTGGGCCTTGTCCTTGCCCTGGAGGGCGCCGTAGTGGCGCTCGTTCAGGCGCCAGCTGCGGTGGACCGGGATCCAGTGGCGGTCCGCCGCCTCCAGCGACAGCTGCGCGGTGCGGATCGCGCGCTTCTGGAGGGACGTGTGGACCACGTCGGGGAGCAGGCCGGCGTCCTTGAGCAGCTCACCGCCGCGGACCGCCTCCTTCTCGCCCTTCTCGTTCAGGTTGACGTCCACCCAGCCGGTGAACAGGTTCTTCGCGTTCCACTCGCTCTCGCCGTGGCGGAGGAGGATCAGCTTGTACGGTGCGTCGGCCATGCCTCAGAGCGTAATCCACGCATTCGGGCCATCGCCTGGCGCCTGCCTCCCAGCCCCACAGTTGACGGCTTCTGTTAATTGAGTGGTCCCCCGGACCCTCCCCTTCGTAAGTTGTGATCACCGCCTTGGCCACTTACGGGCCAGCTGTCCGACCGTGGGGGATCGATCCATGTCACTCGCCGCCCTGAGACGCGCCGCCCGGGAAACCGTCTCCGGCCTCCCCCGCGAGTTCTGGTGGCTGTGGACCAGCACCCTCGTCAACCGGCTCGGGGCGTTCGTCTCGACCTTCATGGCCCTGTACCTCACCCTCGACCGCGGCTACTCCGCCACCTACGCCGGTCTCGTCGCCTCCCTCTACGGCCTCGGCGGGGTCGCCTCCTCCATCGGCTCGGGTGTCATGACCGACCGGATCGGGCGCCGTCCCACCCTCCTCATCGCGCAGTCGGCGACCGCCGCGTCCGTGGCCCTGCTCGGTTTCATGCACGACCCCGTCGCCATCGCCGCCGTAGCGTGCCTCGTCGGGGCGGCGAGCAACGCGTCCCGCCCGGCGGTGCAGGCGATGATGGCCGACATCGTGCGCCCCGAGGACCGGGTCCGCGCGTTCTCCTTGAACTACTGGGCCATCAACCTCGGCTTCGCCGTCTCCTCCATGGCCGCCGGGTTCATCGCCGAGGTCAGCTACCGCGCCGGGTTCCTGCTGGAGGCCGGGATGACTGCGGTCTGCGCGGTCGTCGTGTTCCTACGGCTGCCCGAGTCCCGGCCCACCGTCGCCACGGACGACGACGGCAAGGGTGCCACCGACTCGGTCGGCCTCGGGACCGTACTGCGCGACGGCCGTTTCATGAGCGTCGTAGGACTGTCGTTCCTCGTCGCGCTCGTCTTCCAGCAGGGCTCGGTCGGGCTGCCGGTCGCGATGGGCGAGGCCGGCTTCACCCCCGCCGACTACGGCACCGCGATGGCCGTCAACGGCTTCCTCATCGTCGCCCTCCAGATCCCGGTCACCCGCCTCATCGAACACCGCGACGCCAAGCGCCTGTTGGTCGTCTCCTCGATCCTCGCGGGCTACGGCTTCGGGCTCACCGCGTTCGCCGGCTCGGTCGGTGTCTTCACCCTCACGGTGTGCGTGTGGACCCTGGGCGAGATGATCAACGCCCCGACCCAGACGGGCCTCGTCGTACGCCTGTCCCCCGTCCAGGGACGCGGCCGCTACCAGGGCATGTACACCCTGTCCTGGGCGGTCGCCGCGCTCATCGCCCCGCTGATGTCCGGTTTCGTCATCGACCGGTTCGGGGCGGAGTGGCTGTGGGGGATGTGCGCGGTCGTGGGG
>NZ_JBLTJC010000032.1:0-48125 GCF_048158785.1 Streptomyces colwelliae
CTTCAGTGGTTGCGTCCTCCGTGGATCCACGGCCACCGCCGCGCAGGCGCGCGCCGAAGCGGCCGTACGTCCCGAAGGTCTCCCGCGCGCCCGAGCGGCCGTAGGCGCCGAAGCGGCCGTACGACCGTGCCGGGCCCTTCCCGGAGGCGGGGCGGAGGTCCCGGGGGCGTAGGACGAGGGCCACCGCGAGGGAGGCGATCACCGGGACGAGGGCGAGGAGGGTCAGCGCGGCCGGGAGGGGGAGGGGTTGCTCCGAGGCGAGGAACTCCGCCGCCGCTCCGTCGAAGGGCATGCCCGTGAGGTCGCCGCGGAGGTGGAGGAAGAAGAGCAGGGCCAGCATGGAGCCGAGGGTGCAGGCCAGCGCCGTCGTGGTCGCCGAGATCGCCATCAGGCGGCCCGGGCCGAGGCCGATCGCGGAGAGGCCGGGGCGGGGTTTCGTCGCCGGGTCGGTGCGGGCGACGGCGACCGCGAAGTACACGGTGGCGGCCATCGGGGTCGCGCACCAGGCGAGGCGGAGGGCCGCGGCGGCGGGGGAGTCGGGGTGGCCCATCGCGTAGCCGAGGGTGCAGAGGAGGAGGAAGCCCGTGCCCGCCGAGGCCACCGCGACCAGCAGGCGGCGCAGTTGGACGGCGGGGTGCGAGCCGCGGGTCAGACGGAGAGCGAGCACGCGGCCCGGCCTTCCGTCTCGGTGACCGGGGGAAGGTGAACCGTGTTCACACGGCGTCCGTCGAGCAGCGACACCGTGCGGTCCGCCAGGGCCGCGGTCTCCGCCTCGTGGGTCGCGAGGACGACCGTGATGCCGTGCGAGCGGGCGGCCGTCGTGAGCGTACGCAGGACCTGGGCGCGGTCCGCGCGGTACAGCGGGGCCGTCGGCTCGTCGGCGAACAGGACTGTCGGCGCCGGGGCCAGCGCGCGGGCGATCGACACGCGCTGGCGTTCGGCCTGGCGCAGTTCGTGCGGGCGTTTGCGGGCGTGGTCGCCGATGTCGAGGCGGTCCAGCCACTCCAGGGCGGCGGTCTTGGCGCGCCGGCGGCTGGTGCCGCGCAGCATCAGGGGGAGGGCCGCGTTCTCCCAGACGTTCAGCTCCGGGACGAGGACGGGCGCCGGGTCGATCCAGCCGAAGCGGTCGCGGCGCAGCCGTTCCCGGGTGAGCGGGCCCATGGTGTGCACGGGCACGCTGTTGAACCAGACCTCGCCGCGGCCGGGTCGCTCCAGACCGGAGAGGCAGCGCAGCAGGGTCGTCTTGCCGCTGCCGCGCGGGCCCATGACGGCGAGGATCTCGCCCTCCCGGACACCGAGCGAGACGCCGGTGATCGCGGGCGTGCCGTCGTTGTGCTGGAAGTGCAGGGCACGTGCCCAGAGCACGTCGTTGTCCGGCGGGGCCACCATGCGCGTACACCTCGTTCTGATCCGTTTTCCGTACCGCGTCCCCCTTGCGGGGGAACGAGGACGGGGCCGATCGGTTACCAGGCACGCTAAGGACGATGGGGGCGCGACCCCGGACAGCACACGGCCCGGGGTGCGCCCTTCTCACTCGCATGGGTGCACCCCGGGCCGTATAAACCGCTGAATCGCCGAAGGCTAGAGCTTCGTCCAGGCCTCCGTGAGGACCTGGCGGACGATGCCCTCGATCTCGTCGAAGGTCGACTGGTCGGAGATCAGCGGCGGCGACAGCTGGATGACCGGGTCACCGCGGTCGTCGGCGCGGCAGTAGAGGCCGTACTCGAAGAGCTTCTTGGAGACGAAGCCGTAGAGCACGCGCTCCGACTCCTCGTCCGTGAAGGTCTCCTTGGTGGCCTTGTCCTTGACCAGCTCGATGCCGTAGAAGAAGCCGTTGCCGCGGACGTCGCCGACGATCGGGAGGTCGTGCAGCTTCTGGAGGGTCTGGAGGAAGTTGGCCTCGTTGTCGAGGACGTGCTGGTTGAGGCCCTCGCGCTCGAAGATGTCGAGGTTGGCGAGGCCGACCGCGGCGGAGACCGGGTGGCCGCCGAAGGTGTAGCCGTGCAGGAAGGTGTTGTCGCCCTTGTAGAACGGCTCGGCCAGGCGGTCGGAGATGATGCAGGCGCCGATCGGGGAGTAGCCCGAGGTCATGCCCTTGGCGCAGGTGATCATGTCCGGGACGTAGCCGAACTTGTCGCAGCCGAACATCGTGCCCAGGCGGCCGAAGGCGCAGATGACCTCGTCGGAGACCAGGAGCACGTCGTACTGGTCGCAGATCTCGCGCACCCGCTGGAAGTAGCCGGGCGGCGGCGGGAAGCAGCCGCCGGCGTTCTGCACCGGCTCCAGGAAGACCGCGGCGACGGTCTCCGGGCCCTCGAAGAGGATCTCCTGCTCGATCTGGTCGGCGGCCCAGCGGCCGTAGGCCTCCGGGTCGTCGCCGAACAGCGGGGCGCGGTAGATGTTGGTGTTCGGAACCTTGTGCGCGCCCGGGACCAGCGGCTCGAACGGGGCCTTCAGCGCCGGGAGTCCGGTGATGGACAGGGCGCCCTGCGGGGTGCCGTGGTAGGCGACCGCGCGGGAGATGACCTTGTACTTGGTGTGCTTGCCCTGAAGCTTGAAGTACTGCTTGGCGAGCTTCCAGGCGGTCTCCACGGCCTCGCCGCCGCCGGTGGTGAAGAAGACCTTGTTCAGGTCGCCCGGCGCGTAGTGGGCGAGACGCTCCGCGAGTTCTACGGCCTTCGGGTGGGCGTACGACCAGATGGGGAAGAACGCCAGCTCCTGCGCCTGCTTGGCGGCGGTCTCGGCCAGCTCGGCGCGGCCGTGACCGGCCTGGACCACGAACAGACCCGCGAGACCGTCGAGGTAGCGCTTGCCCTTGTCGTCGTAGATGTAGGTGCCCTCGCCACGGACGATCGTGGGAACGGGCGCGTTCTCGTACGAGGACATGCGGGTGAAGTGCATCCACAGGTGGTCGTACGCGGTGCGGCTGAGGTCCTTGCTCACGGTTATCGGGTTCCCCACATGTAGGTCTGCTTCTTGAGCTTCAGATAAACGAAGCTCTCGGTGGAGCGCACGCCGGGGAGAGCCCGGATGCGTTTGTTGATGACGTCCAGCAGGTGGTCGTCGTCCTCGCAGACGATCTCGGCGAGGAGGTCGTACGAGCCCGCGGTCATCACCACGTACTCCACTTCCTGCATGGCCGTCAGCGCGTCCGCCACGTTCTCGGCGTCGCCCTCGACGTTGACACCGACCATCGCCTGTCTGCGGAAGCCCACGGTGAGCGGGTCCGTGACGGCGACGATCTGCATGACGCCCTGGTCGAGCAGCTTCTGGACGCGCTGGCGCACGGCCGCCTCGGACAGGCCCACGGCCTTGCCGATGGCGGCGTACGGCCGGCGGCCGTCCTCCTGGAGCTGCTCGATGATGGCGAGGGAGACGGAATCCAGGTGAGGAGTCCCGTTCCTGGACTCGCGGGAGTCCCTAGGTTCTGCGCTGCGACTGGCCACGGCTTCACTGTGCACGAGGTCTCGACCGTTCCGCAAGGCCGCTTCGATGAAATTCGTTGTTTACGTGGTCGAGACTTGCGGATTTCGTAGCCTTGGCGCGATCAGGGGTGTTGAAAACGTGGGCTGGGCGATTAGGGTGGGTGTCTCAGTGATTGGACACCTGACCTTGGAGGGCCGGCAGTGAGCACCGAACTGCGTCGTCTGCGCAACTACATCGACGGTGAGTTCCGGGACGCCGCCGACGGACGGACCACCGAGGTGGTCAACCCGGCGACAGGGGAGGCGTACGCGACCGCGCCGCTGTCCGGAGCGGCGGACGTGGACGCCGCGATGGCGGCCGCCGCCGCTGCCTTCCCGGCCTGGCGGGACGAGACCCCGGCCAAGCGGCAGAAGTTCCTGCTGGACATCGCCAGCGCGTTCGAGGAGCGCGCGGAGGAGCTGATCGCGGCCGAGGTGGAGAACACCGGCAAGCCGATCGGGCTCACCCGCTCCGAAGAGATCCCGCCGATGGTCGACCAGATCCGCTTCTTCGCGGGCGCCGCCCGGATGCTCGAGGGTCGCTCGGCCGGCGAGTACATGGAGGGCATGACCTCCATCATCCGGCGCGAGCCGATCGGCGTCTGCGCGCAGGTCGCGCCGTGGAACTACCCGATGATGATGGCGGTTTGGAAGTTCGCCCCTGCGCTGGCCGCGGGTAACACGGTCGTCCTGAAGCCCTCGGACACCACCCCCGCCTCCACCGTCCTGATCGCGGAGATCATCGGCTCGATCGTGCCCAAGGGCGTCTTCAACGTCGTGTGCGGCGACCGCGATACCGGCCGCGCGATGGTCGAGCACCACACGCCGGCGATGGCCTCCATCACCGGTTCGGTGCGCGCCGGCATGTCCGTTGCCGAGTCCGCGTCCAAGGACCTCAAGCGGGTCCACCTGGAGCTGGGCGGCAAGGCCCCCGTCGTGGTCTTCGAGGACACCGACATCGCCAAGGCCGTCGAGGACATCTCGGTCGCGGGATTCTTCAACGCGGGGCAGGACTGTACGGCGGCGACGCGCGTGCTGGTCCAGGAGGGCATCCACGACGAGTTCGTGGCGGCGCTCGCGAAGGCGGCCGCCGAGACGAAGACCGGACAGCCGGACGACGAGGACGTGCTCTACGGCCCCCTCAACAACGCCAACCAGCTCAAGCAGGTGACCGGCTTCATCGAGCGGCTGCCCGCGCACGCGAAGGTGGAGTCCGGCGGTCACCGGGTCGGTGAGGTCGGCTACTTCTACGCCCCGACCGTCGTCTCGGGTCTGAAGCAGGACGACGAGATCATCCAGAACGAGGTCTTCGGGCCGGTCATCACCGTCCAGTCCTTCACGGACGAGGCCCAGGCCATCGAGTGGGCCAACGGCGTCGACTACGCGCTCGCGTCCTCGGTGTGGACCAAGGACCACGGGCGCGCGATGCGGCTGTCGAAGTCGCTGGACTTCGGCTGCGTGTGGATCAACACCCACATCCCGCTGGTCGCGGAGATGCCGCACGGCGGCTTCAAGAAGTCGGGCTACGGCAAGGATCTGTCGGGCTACGGCTTCGAGGACTACACGCGGATCAAGCACGTGATGACGTCCTTGGACGCGTAGGCGTTAGCTGTTCTGTTAGCTGCTCTGGAGGAACAACTGCGCGGCCCCGGACGGGAGTTGACCGTCCGGGGCCGCGCTGATTCCTGGGGTACCGCGCTCATTTCGTGTGAACGGGCGGTTACTTCACAGGCAACCGATCGACAAGGTGTCGGGTCCGTACGAAGCCGCTCGACGCAGCGTCCATTGATCGGGCACGGGTCGGCGGGTCATGCTGCGCGGGTGCCCAAGACTCCGAAGTCGTACTCGCCCTCCCGTCGCTCCTTGCTGCGCGCGCTCGGCGGTACCGCCGCGCTCGGCGCGCTCGCCGGGTGCGGTGTGCCCGCCGCGTATGTGAAGGCCGGGGACCGTGCCGGTGCCGATCTGTCCGCCAAGGACAGGAGTCTGACGTGGGCGAACTGGCCGTTGTACATCGACACCGATGACGACGACGAGACGAAGCGGCCCACGCTGGACGCGTTCGAGAAGAAGACCGGGATCTCCGTCGACTACATCGAGGAGATCAACGACAACGACGAGTTCTTCGGCAAGATCAGCCCGGCGCTCATGAACCACCAGCAGACCGGCCGCGACCTGATCGTCATGAGCGACTGGATGTGCGCGCGGTTCGTCCGGCTCGGCTGGGTCCAGCGGATGGACCGGGCCGCGCAGCCCAACGTGGCGAAGTACCTTGACCCGCAGCTCAGTTCGCCCGCCTTCGACCCGGGCCGCCGGTACTCGGTGCCGTGGCAGTCGGGCATCACCGGCATCGCGTACAACCGCCGCAAGCTCGGCCGCGAGATCCGCCATGTCTCCGAGCTGTGGGCGAGCGACCTGAAGGGCCGGGTCACGCTGCTCTCCGGTCTGGACGAGGCGTTCGCGCTGCTGATGCAGGGCAACGGCGTCGACATCACCAAGTGGACCGCCGCCGACTTCTACAAGGTGTGCGACCAGGTACAGACCCAGATCAGCCGGAACCAGATCCGCCGCTTCACCGGCAACGACTACACCAAGGACCTGGTCAGCGGCGACGTCCTCGCCTGTCAGGCCTACTCCGGTGACGTGATCCAGCTCCAGGCCGACAACCCGGACATCCGCTTCGTCGTCCCCGAGGAGGGCGCCGAACTCTGGGCGGACTCCCTGATGATCCCCGACCTGGCCCGCCACAAGACGAACGCCGAAAAGCTGATCGACTACTACTACGACCCCGAGGTCGCCGCGGAACTCGCCGCCTGGGTCAACTACGTCTGCCCCGTCCCGGCGGCGCAGGACGTCCTCGCGTCCTCCAAGGACAAGGACACCGCGGAGCTGGCCGAGAACCCGCTGATCTTCCCGGACGCCACGATGCGCAAGCACCTCGCCATCGCGCGGGACATCACGTCGACGGAGCGGGTGGAGTTCGCGAAGGAGTGGAACAAGATCGTGGGGTTGTAGGGGGGTGTGTAGGAGGGGCCTTTTGCCATCAGTGTGCGGTCGGTTCACAGGCTGCCCGGGCGGACCAGGCCTGTTCTCTTGACCCCGCTCAGGATGGGGGTGACCTCCAGCGTGGTGACGTGGGGGAGCGCGCCGATCGTGTCGCTCAGGAAGTGGTAGAGCGCGTTGAGGTCGGCGGCGGCGACGGCCACGAGGAGGTTGGCCGCGCCGGTGGTGGCCGAGGCGAAGCGGACCTGGGGGTGGCGGCTGAGTTCGCGGCCCGTCTCCTCCAGGCCGCCGGGGGCGACCGTGATCCACAGCAGTGCCTCGGTGCGGATGCCCAGGCGGGCGAGATCGACCTCGGTCGCGAGTCTGACCACCTGGTTGCCGACCAGCGTCTCCAGCCGGCGGCGGGCGGTGAGCGCGGTGGTGTCGGCGCGGCGGGCGAGGTCGGCGTAGGAGGCTCGGCCGTCCTCGACCAGGGTCGTGATCAGGGCGTGGTCGAGGGGTTGGAGGGACGGGCGGGCCGCCGCCGCGGTGGTGGCCGGGGCGGGCAACTCAGGCCTGAGGCTGGTCAGTTCGGCCTCCGTCAGCAGTCCGCCGCTCCAGTCGAAGGCTGCCGGGAAGACCCGTAGGAGGATGTGCGAGGTCCACGACTGGACCGCGGGGGTGGCAGGAAGGTCGCGCAGGAGCAGGGAGTCGCGGGCGTCCGGGCCGTCCAGGAACAGGATCGTGCAGATCTCGTCGCCGCCGCCGAGGATGTCCACCCAGATGGTGTCGGGGCGGCGGGCCAGGGTGGCGGCGATGGCGCTGATCTGGTTCGGCCGGCAGCGGATGCGCAGGGCCAGCGGGATCAGGTCGGGGAACCACACCGGGTTGCGTACGGCGGTGGCGCGCAGCGTCCTGTCGTGGAACAGCGGTCCCGCGCGACGTACCACCGTGCGCTCCGAGATGCCCAGGACGTGGCCGACCGTGCGCCACGAGGCCCGCGGGGAGGCCAGCATCGCGGCGGCGATCCGACTGTCCGTCTCGCTCAAGGGCTGGCTTGCTTTCGACATGTCGACCCGGTCCTCTGTCCTTCTTTCACGCTTCTGCTTCCTCATTCTGGCTCGGATCGATGCTCACCGCTAGAAACGGTTCGGAGCAGCCGATGGAGAGAGGGTGAGTGCGATGGTGGGTGTCGCGGAGACGGATCGCGGTCGGGTCAGGGGTGTCGCGCGGGGTGAGGTGGTCTCCTTCCGGGGGATTCCCTATGCCGCTTCGCCTGTCGGGGAGTTGCGGTTCGCGCCGCCCCGGCCGCATTCGGGGTGGACCGGGGTGCGGGAGGCGACGCAGGCCGGGCCGGCTGTTCCGCAGGGGGCCTCCCGGCTGGAACGGGTGATGGGGGCCCGCGTGCCGGACTGGGACGAGGACGGCAGTCTGACCGTCAACGTCCATGCTCCGGCAGGGGCGTTCGAGGGCGGTGCGGCCCGGCCGGTCCTGGTGTGGTGGCACGGGGGCGGCTTCACCAGTGGCTCCGGCGGCTGGGACTGGTACGACGGCGGGCGGCTGGCCGCGCTCGGCGACATCGTGGTGGTCACTGCCAACTACCGGGTGGGGCCCCTGGGTTACCTGTATCTGCCGGAGATCGGCGCCGCCAACCTCGGTGCCCAGGACCAGGCCGCCCTGCTGGCCTGGGTGCGGGACAACATCGCCTCCTTCGGCGGTGATCCGCGCGAGGTGACGGTCGGCGGGCAGTCGGCCGGAGCGTATTCGGCACTGGCGCTGGCGCTCGATCCGCGGACCTCGGGACTCGTGAACCGGGTGCTGCTGGAGAGCGGCCCGTTCGGGCTGGCGCCGCAGGACCCGCAGCACGCGGCCGAGAACGCAGAAGCGTATCTACGGCTGCTCGGCGTGCCGGGCGGAGGAGCGGATGCGGCAACTGCTCTGCGCGCGCTGCCCGTTGAGCAGTTGCTGTCCGCCTACGGCCGGCTCGCGGGGCAGCTCGCGCGTCCGGGCAACGCCGCTCCGCCCATGTACCCGGTGCTCGGCGGACCCGGCTTTCCCCGCGATCTGCACCAGGGGCTCGCGGGCGGCGGGCTGGAGGGCAAGCCGCTGCTGATCGGTACCGCCCGGGACGAGGCGACCGCCTTCACCGCCTTCGACCCGCGCATTCAGAACCTCACCCCTGATGGCGCGTTGGACCTGCTGACCGGCCAACTGGGCGGACAGGCCCACGAGTTCTACCAGCGGTACGCCGCCCGGTTCGAAGAGCCCACCGCCGCGCGGGTGTTCACCGCCATGCAGACCGACGGGCTGTTCCGGGAGGGCTCGTCGCGGATCGCCGACCATCACGCCGCGGGTGGCAACGCGACCTACGTGTACGAGTTCGACTACCGGCCGGCTGAGGACCCGTACGGCCTGGGTGCCACCCACTGCGGTGAACTGCCCTTCCTTTTCGGCACGTTCGACGCCTATCCGGACAGTCCGATGCTGGGTCGGGCCACCGATGCCGTACGGGAGCTGGGGCGCACCTTCGCGAGCGCGGTCGCCGGGTTCGTCGCGAGTGGGTCGGTGCGTGACTGGTTGCCGTACACGCCCGGGACGGCCGCACGCATCCGGCACTTCGGCTGAGGCAGGAGCCTGGCTCAGTCCACTTTGTTGTGACTGGACCTGTCCTCGCCGTGCGGGCTCCCGTAGGGATGGATCTGCTTCCGCCGCAGCCGCTCGAGAGGGACTTGATGACCATGCCGCGTACCCGCCCGTTCGTGCAGGTCGACGTGTTCTCCACGATCCCCTATTCCGGCAATCCGGTCGCGGTCGTCCTGGACGGGACCGGCCTCGGCGACGAGGAGATGCAGCGGCTGGCGCGTTGGACGAACCTGTCCGAGACGACGTTCCTGTTGCCGCCCACCGTCCCGGAGGCGGACTACCGGGTGCGGATCTTCACTCCGCAGGGGGAGCTGCCGTTCGCCGGGCACCCCACGCTCGGCTCGGCGCGTGCCTGGCTGGACGGTGGCGGCACGCCGCGGGACGCCGAACGCGTCGTGCAGGAGTGCGCCGTAGGACTGGTCGCCGTGCGGCGCGGGGAGGGCACGCTGGCGTTCGCCGCTCCGCCCCGGGTGCGTGAGGGTGCGCTCGATGAGGATCAACTGCTGCGGATCGTGGGCGCGTTCGGGATCTCGCGCGACCGGGTCGTGGCGCATCAGTGGGTCGACAACGGCCCCGGGTGGGCCGTGGTGCAGCTGCCCACGGCCGAGGAGGTTCTCGCCCTCGAACCCGATCTCTCCCGCATCCCGGAGGCGATGGTCGGCGCGATCGGGGCCTATCCGGACGGGTCCCCGCACCGCTTCGAGATGCGTACCTTCGCCCCCGGCGCCGGTGTGCCCGAGGACCCGGCGTGCGGCAGCATGAACGCCGGCGTCGGTCAGTGGCTCACCTCCACCGGCGCCGCGCCCTCCTCCTACCGGGTCTCCCAGGGCACGCGACTGGGACGTGCGGCGAGCATCGAGATCACCGCCGATGCGGACGGCGCCGTGTGGGTCAGCGGTGCCGCCGTCGTCTGCATCCGGGGCACGATCACCGTCTGACCGCCTCCGTCATGCGGAGTCGGCGTGGGTGTCGGCGGTGAGGGTCTTCATCGTGACATAGCTGGTCACCGTGGCCACGGCGGGCAGGGTGGCCAACTGGTTGGCGTGGAAGTCCTCGTAGGCGGGGAGGTCGGCCACCTCGACCTGGAGGAGGTAGTCGAAGTTGCCGGTGATGTGGTGGCAGGCGACCACCTCGGGCAGTTGGACGACCCCGCGTTCGAAGGCGACCACGTCCGCGCGGGTGTGCCGCATCAGCCGTACGCCCGCGAAGACCCGCAGGCTGCGGCCGATCGCGGCGGGGTCGATCATCGCGCGGTAGCCGCGGATAATCCCGGACTCCTCCAGCTGGCGCACGCGCCGCAGACAGGGGGACGGGGAGAGCCCGACCCGGGCAGCGAGCTCGTTGTTGCTGATACGGCCGTGCGTTTCGAGTACGGCCAGGATCGACCGGTCCACGTCATCCATGGGGAAGATTATTGCGCCCAGGGCTCGGCTATCACAATTCTGCGCCTGCCTTGCGCGCAATTTGCTGCCAAAATTGCCGAGATCCGGTCACATCGGGCTGCCGGTCGGTCACGCTTCATGGAGTCACACCTCATGGAGTCAGACAGACGGTCCAGGTCCACGGAAGGGCAGCCATGCCGGGCAAGAGCACCATCACCGTTCACGCCGATCGCGCGGTCCATCCCAGCCGTGCCGTGGCCCCGCCCATCTACCAGACGGCGGCGTTCTCGGCCGAGGACGCGGAGACGTTCGCGCAGGGTGCCGTGGAGTCGCGGGGCAAGGACTTCTACACCCGGTTCGGCAACCCGAACCACGCCCAAGTCGCCGCCGTGGTGGCCGAGTTGGAGAACACCGAGGCGGCCATGGTCACCGCGTCCGGGATGGCCGCGCTCACCACGGCCGTGCTGGCGCTGGTGTCCGCCGGTGACCATGTCATCGGGCAGCGGTCCACCTACGGGGGTACGGCTTCGGTGCTGCTGAACCTGCTGCCGCGGTTCGGTGTGACGACCACGCTGGTGGACCAGACCGACCCGGAGGCGTTCGCGAGGGCGCTGACCCCGCGGACCCGGCTGATCCTGGTGGAGACCCCGAGCAACCCGTTGCTTCAGATCACCGACCTGCGCGCCGTAGCCGAACTGGCCCGCGCGCACGATGTGTTGACCATGGCGGACAACACCTTCGCCACCCCGCTGAACCAGCGGCCGGTGGACTTCGGCATCGATCTGGTCTGGCACAGCGCGACCAAGTATCTGAACGGTCACTCGGACGTCTCCGCGGGAGTGCTCGCCGGGCCGGCCGAGATCCTCGACCGGATATGGGACGTCGGGCTCCTCACCGGCGCCACGCTCGGCCCGATCGACGCGTGGCTGCTGCTGCGCGGCATGCGCACCCTGCCGCTGCGGGTGCCGCGGCACAACGCCAACGGCCTTGCCCTCGCTGAGGCGTTGAGCTCGCATCCGGCGGTGACGAAGGTGCACTATCCCGGGCTTGCGACGCACCCGCAGCACAAGGTGGCCGTGGACCAGATGAGTGGTTTCGGCGGGGTGCTCGGTATCGAGTTCGCCGGTGGATTCGAGATGGCCGACGCCTTTCTCGGCCGGCTGCGTTACCCGCGCCGATCGGCCAGCCTCGGTGGCGTGGAGTCGCTGGCCGTGCATCCGGCGTCCATGTGGCGCGGGATGCTCAGCGACCAACAGCTCGCGGAATCGGTCCCGTTGGGGCTGGTCCGGCTGGCGGCCGGGACTGAGGACACGGCGGACCTGGTCGCGGACGCGATCGACGCGGCCGACGCGGTGCTGACCGAAGCAGCGACCACTTGAGCGACCGACCGTTCCCGTACGGCTTCTCCGCGAGTTGAACGACGGCGCGGCCATCGGCGTCGGCGCCCATCTCCCCGAGCCGGAGCTCGGCCGCGTCCTCACCGGCCGGGGCCGCCGCTGGTTCACCCGACCGTGCGGCCAGACCTCCAACACCCCCCACCAGTAAGGAGTTCCTCCGATGAAGACCCTGCTCACCGGCGGCACCGTGGTCAGCATGGACCCGGCTGTCGGCGATCTCGAACGCGGTGACGTGTTGATCGAGGACGGTGTGATCGTCGAGGTGGCCGAGGGTGTCGACGCGCGGGACGCCGAGGTGATCGACGCGACCGACCGCATCGTCATGCCCGGGTTCGTCGACAACCACCGTCACAGCTGGCAGACCGCGTTCCGAGGCGTCGGTGCGGACTGGACGTTCCCCGAGTGGGCGCTGGCCATGCACCGCACGGTCAAACCCCACTACCGGCCCGAGGACGTCTACGCCGGCACCCTGCTCGGCCGCCTGGAGGCACTGCACTCGGGCGTGACCACGATGCTCGACTGGTACCACGTCGCGCAGACCCCCGCGCACGAGGACGCCGCCGTCGCCGCGCTGCGGGACGCGCCGGGACGGTCGATCTTCTGTCTCGGCGCAGGCTGGGGCACCCCCGACTCCGTCGACGCCGACATCCGCCGCGTCCGCGCCGACCTGCCCGGCGACGGCCTCGTCACCATGGCGTTCGGTCTGCGCGGACCCGACGACACCGGCATGGACACCGTCGCCCGCGAGCTGAAGCTGGCGGCCGAACTCGGCCTGCGCACCAGCCTGCACATCGAAGCGAGCGGGACTGTGGCCGACCTGCGCGAGCACGGTCTGCTCCAGGACACCACCACGTTCGTGCACGCCAACGGGATCAGCGACGAAGAGCTACGGATGCTCGCCGACGCGGGCGCCTCGCTGTCGATCAGCCCGGACGTCGAGCTGAAGATGGGGTTCGGATCGCCGGTCACCGGCCGGGCGTTGGCCGCCGGGCTGCGTCCGACGCTGTCCATCGACGACGTCCCGTCGGTCGGCGGTGACATGTTCTCCACGATGCGTACGGCCTTCGCCGTGCAGCGCGGCCTGGACGGCGGCCTGCGCTCCCGCGACCTGCTGGAGTTCGCCACCGTCGACGCCGCCCGGTCGTGCGGGCTCGACACCCGCACCGGCAGCGTCACGCCCGGCAAGGACGCCGACCTCGTCCTGCTGCGCACCGACGACCTGACGGTGTTCCCGGTCACCGACCCGGCCGGCACCGTCGTCAGCGCCGGCCATCCCGGCCTGGTGGACACCGTGCTCGTCGCCGGTCGCGTGGTCAAACGGGACGGTGCGCTGGTGGGCGTAGACCTGTCGGCTCTGCGGGCCCGGCTGCTCGCCTCACGCGACCGGATCGCGGCGGCGGCCGGTGTTCCGCTCGACGGCACGTGGCGTCCGCGGCCGGAAGCGGCGTAGGAGCAATTGGCCGTACCCGTCGGCCTGTTGGGTTGTTCTGTTACTCCGGCTGTGCTGTCACGCCGGTTGTTCTGTTACGCCGGCGACGGCTCGGCCGGCAGGGAGTGGGTGAAGGCGCGGGCGCGTCGGGTGATCTCGGGCCAGTCTCCGGCGGCGACGACGGCGGGCGGTACGACCTCCGAACCGGCGCACACCGCGCGTGCCCCGGCCGTGAGGAAACTGGCCGCGTTGTCCGCGTTGACGCCGCCCGACGCGACCAGCGGTACGTCCGGGAAGGGGCCGGCCAGGTCCCGGAAGTGCCGGGGGCCGAAGGCACGCGCGGGGAAGATCTTCACCGCGTCCACGCCGAGGTCGAGTGCCATGCCGACCTCCGTCGGGGACAGGGCGCCCATGACGACCGGCACCCCGGCCGCCGCCGCCACCTCCGCGACGCCGGGGCGGCAGCCGGGGGTGACGAGGTACTGGGCCCCCGCCTCGATCAGCTCCTTGGCCTGATCCGCCGTCATCACCGTGCCCGCGCCGACGCCGTCCTGCCCGTCGGCCACCGCGCGGCGCAGCTGCGCCGCGAGTGAGGGGGTGGTGCGGGTGAACTCGATCCAGCGGATGCCGCCCGCCCGCAACGCCTCGCACAGCGCCACTGAGTCGGGGATCTCCGGGGCGCGGACCACGGCGATCACGCGGTCCTTCGACAGCCGGGTGAGGAAGTCGGTGGTCATGGGCGGAGCGCTCCTTCGGTCGGTGGAGGGGGTGACGATGGCGGGTGCGGTCACGTCGGCCGGTTCGCCGGGGTGTCGTCGTTCCGGGGGAAGGTTCCGGGGGAAGGTGTTCATCACGGAGCCGTCCTGCACAGAGGGCGGTGGTGCCCGGGACGGGGCGGTGCCTGGTCGTGGCCGGAGGTGGTCGCCGCGGGTCGAATCACCACCGTGCCGTCCTGTACCGGGCGGCATCCGTCCGGGGCGGGTCGGCGACCGGCGACACGTGAGTGCCGTCGCATGAGCTGATTCATCCCGTCGCACCCGTGCGCCAGTCCGCCTCGTCCAGCGCGAGTCGGCGGTCGATCTCTGCGCGCGGCGGCATGGCCGGTACGTCGTCCCGGGTCCGCAGCGCCGCGGAGGCCGCCAAGTGCCCGAGGCGCAGCCGGGACCGTTCGTCGCGGTGCTCCAGTACCGCCGCGAGGTAGCCGGCCGCGAAGGCGTCGCCCGCACCGACCGGTTCGACCACCCGGGTGGGCAGCGCGGGGACGAAGGTCCGGGTGCCGTCGGCGTACGAGGTCGCCCCGTGCTCGGCGTCCTTGACCACGACCAGCGGCGCCGGAGCGAGCAACTCCCCTATGTCGTCCGGGCGGGCGGTGCCCCACAGCGCCTCGGCCTCGTCCCGTCCGACGAACACGATGTCGGCGGCGCGGGCGAGGGTCAGCAGGCTCTTCGCGGCGTCCGCGGTGCCGCCCCGCCACAGCGCGGGGCGGTGGTTGACGTCGAAGGAGACGACCGGCCCGTCGGGCCCCGAGCCGAGGACGCGGTCGACCAGGATCGTCTCCAGCAGCCGGGCGCAGCTGTCGGAGAGCGCCGCCGCGACGCCCGACAGGTGGACGACGCGGGCGTGGTGCAGCGCGGGCAGCCGGGTCAGGTCCGGTCCCATCAGGGTGGCGGCCGATCCACCGCGGTAGTAGTGGGTACGGGTGCCGTCCGGTCCCGGGTCCTTGAAGTAGACGCCGGTCGGGCGGGACGGATCGGTCTCGACGTCCGTCACGTCCACGCCCCGCGCGGTGAGTTCGGCCAGGACGCGGCGCGCGAACGGATCGTCGCCCAGGCGGCTCAGCCACGCGACACGGTGACCGAGACCGTCGCTCGGGACGCGGACGGTGTCGTCACCGTCGGCGGTATCGACGTGAAGACGCTCGCCGAGCAGCACGGCACTCCGGCCTACGTTCTCGACGAGGCCGATTTCCGGGAGCGGGCCCGGGCCTGGCGTACCGCGTTCGGGCACGACGCCGACGTCTTCTACGCCGGCAAGGCGTTCCTGTCCCGTGCCGTCGTGCGGTGGTTGCACGAGGAGGGGCTCAATCTTGATGTGTGCTCCGGTGGTGAGCTCGTCACCGCCCTCTCCGCCGGGATGCCCGCCGACCGCATCGCCTTCCACGGCAACAACAAGTCCACGGACGAGATCCACCGGGCCATCGACGCCGGTGTCGGGCGGATCGTTCTCGACTCCTTCCAGGAGATCGTGCGGGTCGCCCACATCGCGCAGTCCCTCGGCAAGCGGCAGCGTGTGCAGATCCGGATCACCGTGGGCGTGGAGGCGCACACCCATGAGTTCATCGCCACCGCCCACGAGGACCAGAAGTTCGGGATTCCGCTCGCCGGTGGGCAGGCCGCCGAAGCCGTGCGCCGTGCCCTTCAGCTCGACGGGCTCGAACTCATCGGGATTCACAGCCACATCGGGTCGCAGATCTTCGACATGTCCGGGTTCGAGGTCGCGGCCCACCGGGTTGTCGGGCTGCTGAAGGACATCCGGGACGAGCATGGGGTGGAACTGCCCGAGATCGACCTCGGTGGTGGGCTCGGGATCGCCTACACCAGCGACGACGATCCCCGCGAGCCGCACGAGATCGCCAAGGCGCTCACCGAGATCGTCACCCGCGAGTGCGACTCCGCGAAGCTGCGGACCCCTCGTATCTCCGTCGAGCCCGGGCGCGCCATCGTCGGGCCGACCGCCTTCACGCTCTACGAGGTCGGCACCATCAAGCCCCTCGACGGGCTGCGGACGTATGTGTCGGTCGACGGTGGCATGTCCGACAACATCAGGACCGCGCTCTACGACGCCGAGTACAGCGTCGCTCTCGTGTCCCGCCATTCCGACGCCGAGCCCATGCTCGCCCGGGTCGTCGGCAAGCACTGCGAGAGCGGGGACATCGTGGTCAAGGACGCCTTTCTGCCGGGTGACCTGGCACCGGGTGACCTGATCGCCGTACCGGCTACGGGTGCTTACTGCCGTTCCATGGCCAGCAATTACAACCATGTGCTCCGGCCGCCGGTCGTCGCCGTGAAGGATGGGGAGTCGCGGGTCATCGTCCGCCGTGAGACGGAGGACGACCTTCTGCGTCTCGACGTCGGCTGAGATCTTCCACAGAAGAGGAAGCAGGAAAGGGTGGAAGATCTCCGGTCTTCCACCCCCGCAGAAATGAAATCGATGTCTCACGATCCGGACTATGGATAGAAACTCCCGTCCGGTGAGTGAGACTGGTCCAACCGATGACGGTATGAGGAAACGAGGTCGGATGATGCGTACGCGTCCGCTGAAGGTGGCGCTGCTGGGCTGTGGAGTGGTCGGCTCAGAGGTGGCGCGCATCATGACGACGCACGCCGACGACCTCGCCGCCCGCATCGGCGCACCCGTCGAGCTCGCGGGCGTCGCCGTACGGCGGCCCTCCAAGGTCCGCGAAGGCATCGACCCCGCCCTCGTCACCACCGATGCCACGGCACTGGTGAAACGCGGCGACATCGACGTCGTAGTAGAGGTCATCGGGGGGATCGAGCCCGCGCGTTCCCTCATCACCTCCGCCTTCGAGCACGGTGCCTCCGTCGTCTCCGCCAACAAGGCGCTGCTCGCCCAGGACGGTGCCGCGCTGCACGCCGCCGCCGAGCAGCAGGGCAAGGATCTGTACTACGAGGCCGCCGTCGCGGGTGCCATTCCGCTGATCCGGCCGCTGCGCGAGTCCCTCGCCGGCGACAAGGTCAACCGGGTCCTCGGCATCGTCAACGGCACCACCAACTTCATCCTCGACAAGATGGACTCCACGGGGGCGGGTTATCAGGAGGCCCTCGACGAGGCCACCGCCCTCGGGTACGCCGAGGCCGACCCCACCGCCGACGTCGAGGGCTTCGACGCCGCCGCCAAGGCCGCCATCCTCGCCGGAATCGCCTTCCACACGCGCGTGCGTCTCGACGACGTCTACCGCGAGGGCATGACCGAGGTCACCGCCTCCGACTTCGCCTCCGCGAAGAACATGGGCTGCACCATCAAGCTGCTCGCCATTTGCGAGCGGGCCGAGGACGGCGGGTCCGTCACCGCGCGCGTGCACCCCGCGATGATCCCGCTCAGCCACCCGCTCGCCTCCGTACGCGGCGCCTACAACGCCGTGTTCGTCGAGTCCGACGCCTCCGGGCAGCTGATGTTCTACGGCCCCGGAGCGGGCGGCGCCCCCACCGCCTCCGCCGTGCTCGGCGACCTCGTCGCCGTGTGCCGCAACCGGCTCAACGGGACCACCGGGCCCGGCGAGTCGGCGTATGCCGGACTGCCCGTGTCGGGCATGGGCCAGGTCGTCACGCGGTACCACATCAGCCTCGACGTCGCCGACAAACCGGGTGTTCTCGCACAGGTCGCCACCGTGTTCGCCGAGCACGGTGTCTCGATCGATACGGTTCGGCAGCAGGGGAAGGACGGCGAGGCATCCCTCGTCGTCGTCACGCACCGCGCGTCCGACGCCGCCCTGGGCGGGACCGTCGAGGCGTTGCGCAAGCTCGACACCGTGCGGGGTGTCGCCAGCATCATGCGGGTTGAAGGAGAGTAACCAGCAATGACCCACCAGTGGCGCGGAATCATCGAGGAGTACCGGGACCGGCTCCCGGTGTCCGACAGCACGCCGGTCGTCTCCCTCCGCGAGGGCGGCACGCCCCTCGTGCCCGCGCAGGTGCTCTCCGAGCGCACCGGCTGCGAGGTCCACCTCAAGGTGGAGGGCGCCAACCCCACCGGGTCCTTCAAGGACCGCGGTATGACCATGGCCATCACGCGGGCCAAGGAGGAGGGCGCGCAGGCCGTCATCTGCGCCTCCACCGGCAACACGTCGGCCTCCGCCGCCGCCTACGCCGTACGCGCCGGGATGGTCTGTGCCGTCCTCGTGCCGCGCGGCAAGATCGCGCTCGGCAAGATGGGCCAGGCCCTCGTGCACGGCGCGAAGATCCTCCAGGTCGACGGGAACTTCGACGACTGCCTCACCCTCGCGCGCGAGCTGAGCGACAACTACCCTGTGGCGCTGGTGAATTCGGTCAACCCGGTGCGCATCGAGGGCCAGAAGACGGCCGCCTTCGAGATCGTCGACATGCTCGGCGACGCGCCCGACGTCCACGTCCTGCCGGTGGGCAACGCGGGCAACATCACCGCGTACTGGAAGGGCTACAAGGAGTACGCCGGGGACGGGATCGCCGCGAAGACTCCGCGAATGTGGGGCTTCCAGGCGTCCGGTTCCGCGCCCATCGTGCGCGGCGAGATCGTCAAGGACCCCTCGACGATCGCCACCGCGATCCGCATCGGCAACCCCGCGTCCTGGCAGTTCGCGCTGGACGCGCGGGACGAGTCCGGCGGGTTCATCGACGAGGTGACGGACCGTGAGATCCTGCGCGCCTACCGGCTGTTGGCCGCTCAGGAGGGCGTTTTCGTCGAGCCCGCGTCCGCCGCTTCCGTCGCCGGTCTGCTGAAGGCGGCCGAGCAGGGCAAGGTCGACCCGGGCCAGACCATCGTCTGCACGGTCACCGGAAACGGCCTCAAGGACCCCGACTGGGCCGTCGCGGGCGCCCCGCAGCCGGTCACGATCCCGGTCGACGCACCGACGGCCGCCGAGCGCCTCGGTCTGGCGTAAAGCCGCCTGGCGGGTATTCGCCACGGGGGTGCACAGGGGGCTTACGACACGCATCGTGCGCCTCCTGTGCGCCCTATGTCGCCACAGAACCTTCCTTCGATAGGCTGTACCGAACCCGCCCGCCGCATATGCCTGCGCGCATGGCTCGGCACCGCGCCGTCTCCACGGCCCGAGGGTCTTCACGTACCTATCGAATCTCATCGAATGTCTTCGACAGTCACGCAGCTCAAGGAGAGTCATCGAGCGATGGCCGGTCCAGCCTTCCGCGCCGCCGCCGTCCGGGTGCGCGTCCCCGCCACCAGCGCCAACCTCGGCCCGGGCTTCGACGCCTTCGGCCTCTCGCTGGGGCTCTACGACGACGTCGTCGTCCGTGTCGCCGACTCCGGGCTGCTCATCGACATCGCAGGCGAGGGCAGCGAGACCCTCCCGCGCGACGAGAACCACCTCCTCGTACGGTCCCTGCGCACCGCCTTCGACCTCCTCGGCGGACAGCCGCGCGGCCTCGAGATCGTGTGCGCCAACCGCATTCCGCACGGCCGCGGCCTGGGCTCCTCCTCCGCCGCCATCTGCGCCGGCATCGTCGCCGCGCGCGCCGTGACCATAGGCGGGGACTCCCGGCTCGACGACACGGCCCTGCTGGAGCTCGCCACCGAGATCGAGGGCCACCCCGACAACGTGGCGGCCTGTCTGCTGGGCGGCTTCACGCTCTCCTGGATGGACGGCGGAGCCGCGCGGGCGATCAGGATGGACCCGGCCGATTCCATCGTTCCGGTGGTTTTCGTGCCCGGGAAACCGGTGCTCACCGAGACCGCGCGCGGCCTGCTCCCGCGCAGCGTCCCGCACGTCGACGCCGCCGCCAACGCGGGCCGCGCCGCACTGCTCGTCGAGGCCCTCACCCGGCGCCCCGAGCTGCTGCTGCCCGCCACCGAGGACCGCCTGCACCAGGAATACCGCGCTCCGGCGATGCCCGAAAGCGCGGCGCTCGTGGACCGCTTGAGGGCGGACGGAGTCCCGGCCGTGATTTCCGGCGCCGGACCGACCGTGCTGGCACTTGTCGACGCCGACAACGCCGACAAGGTGTCCCACCTCGCCGGTGAGGGCTGGGCCGCCAACCGGCTCGATCTCGACGCACAGGGCGCGTGCGTACTGCCGCTCGCGTCCTCCACCGTCAATTGACTACGTACCGTCGCCGGATTTCGAGAGGGGGAATGTTTGTTGGATCCGGTAGTGTTAATCTCAAGTCTGCACCCGACCCCACCATGGCGAGGTGCTTGTTGTCCCCGTCAGGGACAGACATTCTTCCGGGAGCCTCCCAAGCCGCACTGTGTTTCGTACGTCGTACGCGGGCAGTACCTCGTACGCGGACACTGAGCGGTTCGCCGGGCACGCTCCGGAAGCCGGGCAAGCTCCGGAATTGGTGCGACCAAGCCACGTGACACAGACACTCGGTGCCACTGCTTCGGGAAGCGCCTTCACCAGCAATCTCTTCCGCCGTTGAGGCGGACCACCGCCCCGGCACGGTTCACACAGCAAGAACCGAAGCCGGACAGCACAACCGGTCGCCGAGCCAGACAGGCCGACGTCCGCTCCAGGGAAGGACCCTTCGTGAGCGACACCACCGATCTGATGGGCGCACGTGTCGAGGAGACCGCTGCCGCGCCCGCCACGGACGCCTCCGCGCCTGCCACCGGTGCCGGCTCCCGGCGGCGCCGCGGTACCGGCCTCGACGGCATGGTGCTGGCCGAGCTGCAGCAGGTCGCATCCGGCCTCGGCATCAGGGGCACCGCGCGTATGCGCAAGAGCCAGCTGATCGAGGTCATCAAGGACGCGCAGGCTGGGGGTACCCCCTCTGGGGGAGGGGGTGCTCCGGCCAAGGCCGAGACCGCCACCGAGACCAAGCCGAAGCGCCGCGCCACCTCCAAGACCCGTACGGGCGACGAGGCGGCCGCCCCGGCCGAGCAGAAGGCCGAGAAGGTCGCCGCCGAGAAGGCCGTGGCCCAGCAGCAGATCGAGATTCCCGGCCAACCCGCCAGCGATGACGCCCCTGTTGAGCGCCGTCGTCGCCGTGCCACCGCCGAGGCCGGCAGCCCCGAGACACCCGCCGCCGAGGCGAAGAGCGAGCCGAAGGCCGAGGCGCCCGCCGCCGCGCAGGGCGAGGCCAGGGGCGACGCGGGTGACGACGGCCGTCAGGGCCGCCGTGACCGTCGCGACCGCGACCGCGGTGGCCGTCAGGACCGCCAGGACCGTGACCGCGGCGACCGCCGCAAGGGCGACGAGCAGCAGGGCGGCGGCCAGCAGCAGGCCGGCGGCCGTCAGGACCGGCAGCAGGGTGGTCAGCAGCAGGACCGCCAGCAGCAGAGCGGTGGCCGCCAGGACCGTCAGGACCGGCAGCAGCGCGACAACGGCCCGCAGGACGACGACGACTTCGACGGAGGTCGGCGCGGCCGGCGCGGACGTTACCGGGACCGTCGTGGCCGTCGCGGCCGTGACGAGTTCGGTGGTGGCGCAGCGGGCGAGCCGCAGGTCGCCGACGACGATGTCCTGATCCCCGTCGCGGGCATCCTCGACATCCTCGACAACTACGCGTTCATCCGTACGTCGGGCTACCTGCCGGGCCCGAACGACGTGTACGTCTCGCTCGCCCAGGTCCGTAAGAACGGTCTGCGCAAGGGCGACCACGTCACCGGCGCGGTCCGTCAGCCCAAGGACGGCGAGCGCCGCGAGAAGTTCAACGCGCTGGTCCGCCTCGACTCGGCGAACGGCATGGGTGCCGAATCCGGGCGCGGGCGGCCGGAGTTCAACAAGCTGACGCCGCTGTACCCGCAGGACCGGCTCCGGCTGGAGACCGACCCGGGTGTGCTGACGACCCGCATCATCGACCTCGTCGCGCCGATCGGCAAGGGCCAGCGCGGTCTGATCGTGGCCCCGCCGAAGACCGGCAAGACCATGATCATGCAGGCGATCGCCAACGCGATCACGCACAACAACCCCGAGTGCCACCTGATGGTCGTCCTGGTCGACGAGCGTCCGGAAGAGGTCACGGACATGCAGCGGTCGGTGAAGGGCGAGGTCATCTCCTCGACCTTCGACCGTCCCGCCGAGGACCACACCACGGTCGCCGAGCTCGCCATCGAGCGCGCCAAGCGACTGGTGGAGCTGGGCCACGACGTCGTCGTACTGCTGGACTCGATCACGCGTCTCGGCCGTGCGTACAACCTCGCCGCCCCCGCCTCCGGCCGCATCCTGTCCGGTGGTGTCGACTCCACGGCGCTGTACCCGCCCAAGCGCTTCTTCGGTGCCGCGCGCAACATCGAGGACGGCGGTTCGCTGACCATCCTCGCCACCGCGCTCGTCGACACCGGCTCGCGCATGGACGAGGTCATCTTCGAGGAGTTCAAGGGCACGGGCAACGCCGAGCTGAAGCTCGACCGGAAGCTTGCCGACAAGCGCATCTTCCCCGCGGTGGACGTCGACGCGTCCGGTACCCGTAAGGAAGAGATCCTGCTCGGCAGCGACGAGCTGGCCGTCACCTGGAAGCTGCGCCGGGTGCTGCACGCGCTCGACCAGCAGCAGGCGATCGAGCTGCTCCTCGACAAAATGAAGCAGACGAAGTCGAACGCCGAGTTCCTGCTCCAGATCCAGAAGACCACTCCCGGCAACGGCGACTGAGAACGACTGGTAGCTCGGGCCTGCGCGGTCGTTGTCGGCTGTGACCGACGGTTGTCCAGGCCGCGAGCAGTGTGTGCAAGCGCTCGGCTGGGGTTTCCCAGCCGAGCGTTTTGCGTGGTCGGCAGTTGAACCGGTCGGGGTGCGGTGGACTTGGGCCCGGGGCTGGGTCTGAGCCGCGTGTCGACGGCCGACCGTGGCCGTCGCCTTCGGGGTCGTCTCCCTTGGCGCCTTCGGCGCTGTCGTGGCGGATCTCCCGGCTGATCGCGGAGGGGGTGAGGCCCAATGCCGCGGCGATCGCCCGCACGGCGGCCTTCTCCCGCGCCGGTCGGCCCTCCCGCCTGCGGATTGCCCGCTGGTCAAAGGGCTGGAGCAGGGCCCGTCGCCATCGAACGGTCCGGACGGCGCGTGGCCGGCCGGACCGGCGCCGCTGGATCCGCAGCCGTTCAGCAGGGGATGGACATGGGGCTGTCGCTCTGACGGTCCGGAGAAGGCTGCCAGGTCCAGCGGACGGCTCGGTCGTTGGTCGATGTTCGCTGTCCACTGGTGGTCGGCGGCTTCGCTCGTAGACGGTCCAGGTCCGGAGCAGCATCCCGTTGACCACTCTGCGATGCGCGCACCATTATCCGGGCATGCCCTTGGCGGGTCAATTCATGTCTTTCGACCGCAAAGCGCTGCTGCTCAATCCCCGGCACTCGGCCGGAAATGGACCTATGTCCGCACGGCTTCGGAGTCCCGGTCCATCGGATTTGATCCGGCTTCAGGTGTGACGGGGCATTAACCGACCGGTTCGCCCTCGCTGTACCTTTTGGACTTGCTGAATGGGTTCGCGCGTCCGGTAGGTCCGATATTGCCGCCTTCCTTTAATTCTGCCCCTTAATCGTGAATGCTCCGGTGGCGAGGGCTGCATAGGGGGTCACATCCGATTCGTCGCCCGCTGCCAGACCCTTCTCGCACAGTTGGCCGCCCTTCTCGCGCAGGTCGAGGTAGAAGCGCGTGACCTTGCCGTCCTGCTTGAGGTCGTGGATGCGTTCGTCGATGTAGCCGAGGTCGTTCAAGGTCTTGCGGACCTTGGCGGGCGTGGGCTCCGGGATCGCCTGTAGTGCCTCGATGATGCGCTGTTCGTGCTGGACGCTCGCGCAACGATCGCGCTCGCTCAACTCCGCCCCGGGCTCCGTGGGCGCGCCGGGCTCAACCGGCCCGGTCGGGGGAGTCGCGCCCGGGGTGAGGCTCTGCTCGCCGTCTGAACCTGTCGGTGTCTTGTCGGTCGGTCCGGGCGCGGGCGCGCTCCCGCCGACCGAAGCGCACGGCTGCGCGACCTTGTCGAGCATCGCCACGAATGCCGCCTGCTCGGGGGATGGCGGTGTGGCACTCGCCTTGGGGCCGGCGCTCCCACCTGGCTCACTTTGTGACCCATTTCCAGCCACTTCGCCACTTCCGCAACTGGTAAGCACCAAGGCGGTGAAAGCGGCAGCCGCAAGGGCTCGCCAAGCGGGGGAAGAGGCCTTAATGGGGCCGGGGGTATGTGGCATGCGCGTAGTCTCCGGTCGGCATCCCTCGTTCCGCATGAGTACCCGTACTCATATTCATGATGAGTAATCGACGGCCTTAACGACGTCGAGGGAAAACGGTTTCACGCATTCCGTTTTTAAGGGCTTGTGAAAGCGATCAGGCGTGATCTATGGTCCACAGCGATCACTCAGATCCTTCACATTTTCTACATGGGGGAAATTCGTGCGCAGAATTGCGCTACCGGTATTTGCCGCGCTGTCCATAAGCCTGCTGCTCCCGCAGCAGCCGGCGGGGGCGGCTCCTGCGGGCGTATCGCTCGCCGCGGAGGCCGCAGTCGACGATCCGCCACTGGCGGAGGGCGACTTCCTACAGATCGGTCCCGGCCTGTACTCGACCGATGAACAGTCCTTCGAGATCTACGAGACGGATGTGGCGGACGGCCTCATGAGCCGCAGCCACAGTGTCACCGCTCAGGCCGGCGGCGTCGCCAAGCCGGAGTCGGCACCCGCGTCCCGTCCGGACATGGGCGTCTTCGGCCCGGGCTGGGAAGCCGAGTTCGTAGGGGGCCAGCTCAACCGCAAGCTGGAGCAGAAGGCCAACTCCGTGGTCGTCACCGACCTCGACTCGAAAGTCGCCATCACCTACACGCTACAGAGCAGCGTCGACTACCCGAGTGGTGGCGGCGTCAAGAAGTACGTGACCACCGAAGGCGACAAGTTCACCGAGACCACCAGGTTCGACGAGGCGACCGGTGTCCTGGTGGCCACCGCCTCCGAGGTCGTCAACGTGGCCACGCCGACCGTGGACGAGGACCAGTCCGCCGACACGGATGCCACCGCTGCCATCGGAACCAGCGAGCTGACTCCCGCCTACACATGGAAGCAGGCCGCTCCGGGCGCCGACTCCTGGCGCGTCACCGGTGTGGGCAACGTGGCCGTCGGCAGCCTTTCCACCGCCACCTATGACGCCCAGGGCCGGATCTCCACCGTCCAGGAGGCCGCCGCCGGGGAGACCCCGGCGCAGTCGTTGGCGGTCAAGTACTCGACCGCCACGACGTCCACGAGTGCGGCTCTCGGTGAGTTCGCGGGTCGCGTCAAGGAGATCACCGTCACCACCGGTGCCACGACGCAGACGCTCGCGCGGTACTCCTACGACACTTCGGGTCTGCTGCGTTCGGTGGCCAACCCGGTCGAGGGCACCGAGCCGGTCTCTTCGTACGCCTATGACTCCACCGGGCGGGTCTCCGACGTCACTTCGCCGTCCAACGGCGCCTGGGACCTGTCGTTCCCGGCCGAGTCGGCCGTCCCGAACGTCGAGCCCATCGGTCCCGCGCGTCCGTCCTCCGAGTCGGTCTTCACGGGCGCGGCCGACATCACCAACGAAGCTGCCGTCGCCCCGCCGGCGACGGACTTCATCCCCGGTGAGATCTCGGACCCGCAGGCCTATCCCCGCCACTGCAACCGCGCGACGGACTGGATGTGGTACCTGGAGAGCGGTTGTGCCGCGTGGGCCGCGCACTACGGCTGGCACAAGCCGTACTGGAAGCAGACACCGACCGGGCACTGGGTCGTAGGCATCAACAACGACGGTTGCAGCACGCCGGGTCCCAACATCAGCAAGCCGCGCGGCTTCAACTTCCGCAGCGCTTGCGACATGCACGACTACGGCTACGGCCTGATCGGCAACACGTACAAGGGCTACAAGTACTACCTCGACCGCAACAAGAAGTCGAACGTCGACAACGCCTTCTACACCACGATGAAGACGTACAGCTGCAACGCCTACTTCATCACGAGAAGACCGCTTTGCAAGTCCATCGCCTACGTCTACTACAAGGCCGTGGGCTTGGTGGGCAACCCGAAGAACGGTGCCAACGCGACCTGATCCGTCACCAGGCTTTCTGACGGGCCGCAGCACAACATCCTGACGGGGCAGGTCAGTTGGACGTGATCGGCCCGGGTGGCGGAGACCTCTCGCCATCCGGGCCCATCACGCCTGCCTCCCACAGACATTCCTTCGGGCTGAGTCACGCCCGCTTCTTGTTGGAGCAACATTGAAGAGACCGATATGGGCAGCGGTCGTCACCGTGGTGATGACCGCCGCGGTCGGCGCTGTTCCGGCCCACGCCGCCGCATCGCTCGGCACCCTTGCTGCAACAGCAGCAGAAGCGGCGGACGACCCCGTCGACCAGCCGCTGTACGACGAGACCGCCGACGGCAGTACGGTTCGCGTCAACGTCGTCACGAAGAGCCGCACGGATCTGCCCGCCGCGACGGCCGTCGGCACGATGATGAAGTCCTTCACGACCCTGCCGGTCGTCACCCTCAGGGTCGACCAGGCCGGACTGGATGCGTTGGCGACCCAGTCAGGTGTGGTCAGCGTCACCGAGGACGTGCCGGTGCCGCCGCCGCTGGACGAGGCCGTCCCTCTCACCGGCGCGGATGTGGCCGCCGCGGCGGGCGCGACCGGACAGGGCACCGCGATCGCCATTCTGGACACCGGCATCGACACCAGCCATCCGTATCTGAAGGACCGGGTTGTCGCGGAGGCGTGCGTCTCGCCCGCCGATCCCGACTACTCCGCCACCAGCCTGTGCCCCAACGGGGCTGAGGAACAGGACGGGCTGGGCAGTGCCGATTCCGGGACCGGGCCCTGTGCGACCGTCGTGGGCTGTGATCACGGAACCCACGTGGCCGGGATCGCCGCCGGCGACGGCACGAACCTGACCGGAGCACCCGCTTCCGGGGTGGCTCCCGGTGCGGACCTCGTCTCCGTCCAGATCTTCAGCCAGTTCAACTCCGAGGATTTCTGCGGCGGCCCCGACTACACACCGTGCGTCGGCAGCTTCCCCAGCGCCCAGATCGCAGGGCTGGAAAAGGTCCTGAAGCTGAAGCAGTCCGGCACACCGCTCGTCGCCGCGAACCTCAGCCTCGGCAACGGCCGGTATGCCGCAGCCTGTGACGACGACCCCCGCAAGCAGATCATCGACAGTCTGCTCAACGCCGGGGTGGCGACCGTCGCGGCGGCCGGAAACAACGGCCAGGACGCCGTCAGCGGACCCGCCTGCGTCTCCTCCGCCATCGCGGTCGGCGCCACCACCGCGGACGACGAACTGTCCGCCTTCACCAACCGGGGCCCACTGCTGGACCTCTTCGCACCCGGCACCAGCATCGTCTCCTCCGTACCCGGCGGCGGGTATGCCACAAAGAGCGGCACATCCATGGCCGCGCCGTACGTGGCCGGTGCTTTCGCGGTCCTCCGAGAGGCTTTCCCCGAGACGAGCCTCGCGAGCCTCGAGTCGCTCCTGAAGACCACGGGCAAGCCCATCACCTACACAGGAGCCACCACACCGCGCGTCGACCTCGCCAAGGCGCTCGGTGAAGGAGCCGGCAACATCACCGACTTCAACTGCGACGGGGTCGAGGACATCGCCGTCGCCGACCCCGAGGCCACTGTCGGCGGTGACGCCAAGGCCGGTCTGGTGCGCATCGTCTACGGCGGCGGCAAGGGCACCTTCGAGCTCAACCAGGACCTGGCCGCGGTCCCCGGCGCCGCCGAGGCCAACGACTACTTCGGCGACGCTCTGGCAACCGTCGACTACGACCAGGACGACTGCACCGACCTGGTGGTCTCCACCTCCCGCGAGGACATCGGCACAGCGGCCGACGCCGGCGTCGTCGACGTCGTCTACGGATCCGCGGCCGGCCTCTCCGCCGGCAAGGCATCGATCCGCTACGAGCAGGCCACAGGATCGGGCGACATCCTGGCCGGGACGTCCGAAGCCGGGGACCGCATGGGCGCCGCCCTTGCCGCCGGCCTCACCCTCGCCAAGGAGCCCTACCTGGTCATCGGGGTTCCTGGCGAAGACATCGACGGCAAGACGGATGCCGGCGACGTCTACTATCTGCGCGGCACCGTCAACCGATCGCTGATCCAGGGGAAGTCGGGGATGAACGACGTCCTCGAGGCGGGCGACAAGTTCGGTTCCTCCGTCGCCGCGACGTCCCTGCACGTGGTGATCGGAAGCCCGGGCGAGGGAGTCATTCCCTATCTGAGCGGCCCCAACGCCGCCGAGGTGGTGTCGGGCTCGGTCGACGTGCTGAGCCACGACCTCAACAGCAACGGCGTGCCCACCTTCGTGGGAGCGTCCAGGCAGGCGGCTCCCGGTGATGGCGCCGAGGCGGAGGCCGGTGACCAGTTCGGCGCCGCGGTCGCGGCCGCCGAAGGCACCGTCACCATGGGCACCTTCACCCTTCAAGGCTCCTTCATCGCCATAGGTGTCCCCGGCGAGGACGTGACCTACGCAGGAGCCAACAAGGCCGACGCGGGCCGGGTCGTCGTCCTCACCGCGGTCAACAGCCGCAACCCCGTGGTCGCCAAGACCGACACCGACTACCAGCAGGCTCCTGACGATGTCGTCGGCGCCCCTGAGGCCGGTGACGGTATGGGCGCGCAGGTGGCGTTGACCAGCCTCGGATCCGGGAAGACCACCGCCACCAACCTGCGGATGGCTGTCGGAGTGCCGGGTGAGGACGTCGGCACAGTCGTCGACGCGGGCGCGGTGAGCATCTTCTCCCTGGTCGGAGCACCCGGCGCCAACGACCAATGGATCGAGGCCGGCAACGCCACCGGCATGCCGGGCACCCCGGGCACCTCGTACAAGGCAGGGTCCAGCCTGTACGGCACACCCACTCGCCTGTACATCGGGATGCCCTACGGGCCAGGTGCCTACGGTGCCCTGTACGCGATGCCGTGGGCGAACGCCACCGGCGGCACCGCGCAGCCCGTCATCACCTACGCGCCCGGCACCGGCGGGCTCCCCGCGAGTGGCCTGCGGTTCGGAATGGCGGCACGTTAGCGCAGCGCGCCAGAAATCCTGGGGGCTAATCGGTTCAGCGGTTTTCTGCCAGGCGAACTGACGGTGCGAAGACCGCGGGACATCAGTACCGGTGGTGCGACGCCGAATATCCCGAACCGACGTTGTTGCGGCGGTGCTCGATAAACTCGGCCGGATTCACCAAGCAGTCGGGCGTTGTCGTCGTATGCCCGTCGGAGCCTCGCGTTCTGGGCCACGAGCGAGATCTTCGGCACACCGAAGTCGCCTGGCACCGGTTTCCAGCAGTACGACATCTTCGGCTGAAATCGCAGGTGAGCGGGGCATAACCCGCTGACGCGACTACGCAGAGTGCCCATCGCCGTACGCGATGGGCACTCTGCGTTGTGCAACCCTTTCCCGAGTTTCCCTGTCTGACCTGGCGGAGCGACCATGGAGCGAGGATTGAGCGGTATCGGTCGCTTCGGCCAGGCCTGAACCCTGAAAGCAGGGGGTAACCGACCGGAACGAGATGCGAGGAGCCCATGTCCGCCGAGAGCACGCCGGAGCCCGCCATACCGGGCAAGGACGGCAACAGCGGCCCGCGCCACCGCGCCGGAGGCCGTAAGAAGGACCGCAGTCCGCGCAGCAAGGCCCTGCTGATCACGGCCTGGGTCGCGGCGGGCGTCGTGGTGCTGGGCGGCACCGGTGCCGGGTACGTGTACTTCAAGCTCAACGGCAACATCAAGAGCGTCGACATCAACCAGGCCCTCGGCACCGACCGCCCGGTCAAGGTCGACAACGGCTCGGAGAACATCCTGGTCCTGGGCTCGGACAGCCGCTCCGGCACCAACAAGAAGCTGGGCGGCGGCACCGACGACGGCAGCGCCCGCTCCGACACCGCGATGGTCATCCACGTCTACAAGGGCCACAAGAAGGCCAGCGTGGTGTCCATCCCGCGTGACACCCTCATCGACCGCCCCGAGTGCACCGACACCAAGGGCGTCACGCACGACGCGGCGTCCGGCGTGATGTTCAACTCGGCGTACACGACCGGTGGCGCGGCCTGCGCGGTGAAGACCGTCGAGTCCATCTCCGGCCTGCGCATGGACCACTACCTCGAAGTCGACTTCTCCGGCTTCGAGAAGCTCATCAACGAGCTCGGCGGTGTCCAGATCACCACCACCAAGGACATCAAGGACTCGCAGAGCCATCTGAACCTCAAGGCCGGCACACACACGCTCAACGGCTCGCAGGCCCTCGGCCTGGTCCGCACCCGGCACGGCGTCGGCGACGGTTCCGACCTCGGCCGCATCCAGCTCCAGCAGGCCTTCATCAAGGCCCTGGTCAACCAGGTCAAGCACATAGGCGTCCTGACCAGCCCGACCAAGTTGTACGCCCTCGCCAACACCGCCACCGAGGCCGTCACCACCGACTCCGACCTGGGCTCCGTGAACTCCCTCACGTCCTTCGCCAACGGCCTCAAGGGCATCAGCTCGAAGAACATGAACATGGTCACGATGCCGGTCGAGTACGACCCGGCCAACCCGAACCGCGTGATCGTGGAGAAGTCGAAGGCCCAGCTGGTCTGGAACGCCCTGAAGAACGACCAGCCGATTCCCGCGGCGGCGACCAAGGGGACGGCAACAGGCGAAGCCAAGGGCGTCGTAACAGCTGGCTGAGGCGCACCCCCCCAGGGGCGCGGGGCTGTGTCGATTTGCGGCTCCGCCGCGGGGCGCGCTCAGCCACAACGCACCCGCAGGGGAATAGACAACAGCAACCCCCCGTTTTGGGAGATGGCTCCAGTGCTGGCAGACTGGACAGTCGGCCCCGGTTCACGCGACCGCATCCGCGGCAGCGACCCGGAGCCCTCCCGAAACTAGGAGACACCCTTGAAGCGCGAGATCCACCCCGAGTACGTCGAGACCCAGGTCAGCTGCACCTGCGGCGCGTCGTTCACCACCCGCAGCACGATCACCAGCGGAGCGATCCGCGCCGAGGTCTGCTCCGAGTGCCACCCGTTCTACACGGGCAAGCAGAAGATCCTCGACACCGGTGGCCGCGTGGCCCGCTTCGAGGCCCGCTTCGGCAAGGCTGCTGCCGGCTCCACGAAGTAGCGAGCTCCATTTCGCCGGTCCACGGCCACGCCCTTTTTCGGCGTGCCGGGACCGGCGTTTTTGGTCGCCCGCCTTCCCTTCCGTACGCATTTCAGGAGCCCAAGATGTTCGAGGCTGTCGAGGACCTCATCGGCGAGCACGCCGACCTTGAGAAGAAGCTCGCCGACCCGTCGGTCCACGCCGACCAGGCCAACGCGCGCAAGCTGAACAAGCGCTACGCCGAGCTCACCCCGATCGTCGCCACGTACCGCTCCTGGAAGCAGACCGGCGACGACATCGAGACCGCGCGTGAACTCGGCGCCGACGACCCGGAGTTCGCGGCCGAGGTCAAGGAGCTGGAGAAGCAGCGCGACGAGATCACGGAGAAGCTGCGGCTGCTGCTGGTGCCGCGCGACCCCAACGACGACAAGGACGTGATCCTTGAGGTCAAGGCGGGCGCGGGCGGCGACGAGTCCGCCCTGTTCGCCGGTGACCTGCTGCGCATGTACCTGCGGTACGCGGAGCGCGTCGGCTGGAAGACCGAGATCATCGACGCCACCGAGTCCGATCAGGGCGGCTACAAGGACGTCCAGGTCGCCGTGAAGACCAAGGGCGGCAACGGCGCGACCGAGCCCGGCCAGGGTGTCTGGGCCCGCCTGAAGTACGAGGGTGGCGTGCACCGTGTGCAGCGCGTCCCGGCGACCGAGTCCGCGGGCCGTATCCACACCTCGGCGGCCGGTGTCCTGGTCACGCCCGAGGCGGAGGAGGTCGACGTCGAGATCAACCCGAACGACCTCCGCATCGACGTCTACCGCTCGTCCGGTCCCGGCGGCCAGTCCGTCAACACGACCGACTCCGCGGTGCGCATCACGCACATTCCGACCGGAGTCGTCGCTTCCTGCCAGAACGAGAAGAGCCAGCTGCAGAACAAGGAGCAGGCACTGCGTATCCTGCGCTCCAGGCTGCTCGCCGCGGCGCAGGAGGAGGCGGAGAAGAATGCCGCCGACGCCCGCCGCAGCCAGGTCCGCACGGTCGACCGCTCCGAGAAGATCCGTACGTACAACTTCCCGGAGAACCGCATCTCCGACCACCGCGTCGGATTCAAGGCGTACAACCTGGACCAGGTCCTGGACGGCGACCTCGACGCGATGATCCAGGCTTGCGTGGACGCGGACTCGGCCGCCAAGCTCGCGGCGGCGTAACACAACGGCACGCACGGCACGTTCGGCACGGACGAGTACGACACGGAGGACTTGCGTGAACCTGCTGCTAGCAGAGGTGGCCCAGGCCACCCAGCGGCTGGCCGACGCCGGCGTGCCCTCGCCGCGCAACGACGCGGAGGAGCTCGCCGCGTACGTGCACGGTGTGAAGCGGGGCGAGCTGCACTCCGTGAAGGACGTGGACTTCGACGCCCGCTACTGGGAGACCATCGCCCGGCGCGAGCAGCGTGAGCCGCTCCAGCACATCACCGGCCGCGCCTTCTTCCGGTACCTCGAACTCCAGGTCGGGCCAGGGGTGTTCGTGCCGCGCCCCGAGACCGAGTCGGTGGTCGGCTGGGCCATAGATGCGGTCCGCGCGATGGACGTCGTAGAGCCGCTGATCGTGGATCTGTGCACCGGCTCCGGCGCCATCGCGCTCGCTCTCGCGCAGGAGGTCCCGCGCTCCCGGGTGCACGCCGTGGAGCTGTCCGAGGACGCCCTCCAGTGGACCCGCAAGAACATGGAGGGGTCGCGGGTCGACCTGCGGCAGGGCAATGCCCTGGACGCCTTCCCCGACCTCGACGGCCATGTCGACCTGGTCATCTCCAATCCGCCGTACATCCCGCTCACGGAGTGGGAGTACGTCGCTCCCGAGGCCCGGGACTACGACCCCGAACTCGCCCTGTTCTCAGGGGAGGACGGCCTCGACCTGATCCGCGGCATCGAACGCACCGCACACCGTCTCCTCCGTCCCGGCGGTGTCGTCGTCATCGAGCACGCCGACACCCAGGGCGGTCAGGTGCCGTGGATCTTCACCGAGGAGCGTGGCTGGGCCGACGCGGCCGACCACCCCGATCTCAACAACCGCCCGCGCTTCGCGACCGCCCGCAAGGCCATGCCATGACAGCAGCGTTCGCTACGGCAGCAGCGAGTGAGCCGAAGGGGCGCGTCGGTGTCGAGGGCGCTGGGGGTCCCCCCTCTGGGGGAGCGCGGAGGCCCGCAGGGTCGAGCACGGTCGCGGTCTCGACACCGACAACAGGCGCCCCGGAGGCGAACCGAGCTACGAAAAAAGGAGACCGCTAGACATGGCACGGCGATACGACACCAACGACGCGACCGACCGCACGACGGGTCTGCGCGAGGCCGCGTCCGCCGTCCGCCGGGGCGAACTCGTGGTCCTGCCGACCGACACGGTCTACGGCATCGGGGCCGACGCGTTCTCCTCGGAGGCCGTCGCCGATCTCCTGGACGCCAAGGGCCGGGGCCGCAACATGCCCACCCCCGTCCTCATCGGCTCCCCGAACACGCTGCACGGCCTCGTCACGGACTTCTCCGAGCTGGCCTGGGAACTCGTCGACGCGTTCTGGCCGGGCGCCCTCACCCTGGTCGCCAAGCACCAGCCGTCGCTCCAGTGGGACCTGGGCGACACCCGGGGCACGGTCGCCGTACGGATGCCGCTGCACCCGGTCGCGATCGAGCTGCTGACGGAGGTCGGCCCGATGGCGGTCTCCTCGGCGAACCTCACCGGGCACCCCGCGCCGGAGGACTGTGACGCGGCCCAGGAGATGCTCGGCGACTCGGTCTCCGTGTACCTCGACGGCGGTCCGACGCCCGGCAACGTGCCGTCGTCGATCGTCGACGTCACGCGCGAGGTGCCGCTGCTGCTGCGCGCGGGCGCGATCTCGGCGGAGGAGCTGCGCAAGGTCGTACCCGACCTCGAGGTGGCGAATTGACAGCCCCTGACGCGGGGCGTGGCATAGGCAACGGGGAAGTGACGGGGACCTTCGGGCTTCCCATGGACAGCTTCCGCATCCTCCACGTCAGCACCGGCAACGTGTGCCGCTCGCCGATCACCGAGCGGCTGACCCGTCATGCCCTGGCGGACCGGCTCGGCGACCCGCTGTGGGGCGGGCTGATCGTGGAGAGCGCCGGCACATGGGGCCATGAGGGCGCACCCATGGAGACCAACGCGGCGACCGTCCTCACCGACTTCGGCGCGGACCCCTCCGGGTTCACCGGCCGCGAGCTGCTCGACGACCACGTGATCCGCGCCGACCTGGTCCTGACGGCCACCCGGGACCACCGCGCCCAGGTCATCTCGATGGGCCACTCGGCGGGCCTGCGCACCTTCACCCTGAAGGAGTTCACCCGCCTGGTGAAGGCCATAGACCCGGCGACCCTGCCGCCCCTGGAGGACGGCATGGTGGCCCGTGCCCGCGCCCTGGTCCGCGCGGCGGCGGCCCTGCGCGGCTGGCTCCTGGCCCCCACGGCAGAGGCGGACGAGGTCTTCGACCCGTACGGCGCCCCGCTCCCGTTCTTCCGCTCCATCGGCGACGAGATAAACCAGGCGATCGACCCGGTGGTGACGGCACTGACGGGTGTTCCTGCGCGGACTTGAGCCGGGGACGCCCGCCGCGGAGCGGCTGATGTAGCTGAACCAGGCGATCGACCCGGTGGTCACCGCCCTCACAGGCGTACCGGCCAAGACGTAGCAACGGCCGCGCGCCTCACCCGCCCCGGGCCTACATTGGACGTACGTCACCGTCGACGCCCCGGAGCCTGCCATGTCGGTCACCCCTGTCCTTGAGGCCGATGTCCTGCGCCGTCAGGACCCCGAGCTGGCCGAGATCCTGCTCGGGGAGCTGACCCGGCAGTCGACGACGCTCCAGCTGGTCGCCGCCGAGAACTTCACCTCGCCCGCCGTGCTGGCCGCGCTCGGCTCCCCGCTCGCCAATAAGTACGCCGAGGGATACCCCGGCGCCCGCCACCACGGCGGCTGCGAGATCGTCGACGTCGCCGAGCGCGTCGCCGTAGAACGGGCGAAGGCGCTGTTCGGCGCCGAGCACGCCAACGTGCAGGCGCACTCCGGGTCTTCGGCCGTGCTCGCCGCCTACGCCGCGCTGCTGCGGCCCGGCGACACCGTCCTCGCGCTGGGGCTGCCGTACGGCGGGCATCTCACGCACGGGTCGCCCGCCAACTTCTCCGGGCGGTGGTTCGACTTCGTCGGGTACGGAGTGGACGCGGAGACCGGGCTCATCGATTACCCGCAGGTGCGTTCCCTCGCCCGTACGCATCGGCCCAAGGCGATCGTGTGCGGGTCCATCGCCTATCCCCGGCACATCGACTACGCCTTCTTCCGCGAGGTCGCCGACGAGGTGGGCGCCTATCTCATCGCCGACGCCGCGCATCCCATCGGGCTCGTCGCCGGCGGAGCGGCGCCGAACCCGGTGCCGTACGCCGATGTCGTCTGCGCGACCACGCACAAGGTGCTGCGCGGGCCGCGCGGCGGGATGCTGCTGTGCGGGAGCGAGCTGGCCGAGCGGGTCGACCGGGCCGTCTTTCCGTTCACGCAGGGCGGCGCGCAGATGCACACCATCGCGGCGAAGGCCGTCGCGTTCGGCGAGGCGGCGACCCCGGCCTTCACGGCGTACGCCCATCAGGTGGTCTCCAACGCCCGGGTGCTCGCGGCGGGTCTGGCGGCCGAGGGGCTGGTCGTCACCACCGGCGGCACCGACACCCACCTCATCACCGCCGACCCGCTGCCCCTCGGCGTCGACGGACGCGCCGCACGCGGTCAACTCGCTGCCGCCGGGCTGGTGTTGGACTGCTGCGCGCTGCCGCACGGAGACTCGCGCGGGCTGCGGCTGGGTACCGCCGCGGTGACCACGCAGGGCATGGGGGAGGGCGAGATGGCGGGCATCTCGGCGCTGATCGCGGGAGTGCTGCGCGGCCGGACCGACACCAGGCTGGCCCGTGACGAAGTGCGGGATCTTGTGGGTGGATTCCCGCCGTATCCGGGCTGAACGGGGGTACCCGGACCCAGGTACACAGCCACACGTGCAACCATCGTCGCTACCCGGAAGTCCCCAACCATATGCGTCCCTCGCTAGGGTGTGGGGCTGTGATGGCCAGCGAGACCTGTGGGGAAGCCTGTGCGTGAATACCTGCTGACGCTCTGCGTGACGGCCGCGGTGACGTATCTGCTGACCGGGCCGGTGCGGAAGTTCGCGATCGTGGCCGGGGCGATGCCGGAGATCAGGGCCCGTGACGTGCACCGGGAACCCACTCCGCGGCTCGGCGGTATCGCCATGTTCTTCGGTCTGTGCGCGGGTCTGCTGGTCGCCGACCACCTGACCAACCTCAGCGAGGTCTTCGAGAACTCGGACGAGCCGCGCGCCCTGCTCTCCGGGGCGGCCCTGATCTGGCTGATCGGTGTCCTGGACGACAAGTTCGAGATCGACGCCCTGATCAAGCTGGGCGGCCAGATGATCGCCGCCGGCGTGATGGTCATGCAGGGTCTGACGATCCTGTGGCTGCCCATCCCGGGCGTCGGCAACGTGGCGCTGACCCAGTGGCAGGGCACCCTGCTCACGGTCGCCCTGGTCGTCATCACCATCAACGCGGTCAACTTCGTCGACGGCCTCGACGGCCTGGCCTCCGGCATGGTGTGCATCGCGGCCGCGGCGTTCTTCCTGTACGCCTACCGGATCTGGTACTCGTACGGCATCGAGGCCGCCGCCCCGGCCACGCTCTTCTCCGCGATCCTGATGGGCATGTGCCTGGGCTTCCTGCCGCACAACATGCACCCCGCGCGCATCTTCATGGGCGACTCCGGCTCGATGCTGATCGGCCTGGTGCTGGCCGCGGGTGCGATCTCCATCACGGGACAGGTCGACCCGGACGCGCTCCAGCTGTTCGTCGGCTCGGAGAAGGCGGCGGTGCACCAGACGGTGCCGGTCTACATCCCGCTGCTGCTGCCGCTGACGATCATCGCGGTGCCAGCCGCCGACCTGGTGCTGGCGATCGTCCGCCGCACCTGGCGCGGTCAGTCGCCATTTGCAGCGGACCGCGGCCATCTGCACCACCGGCTCCTGGAGATCGGCCACTCGCACAGCCGGGCGGTGCTGATCATGTACTTCTGGTCGGCGCTGATCGCGTTCGGGGCGCTGTCCTACTCGGTCAACTCGGCCTCGATGTGGATCGTCCTCGGCATCGTCTTCCTGAGCGCGATCGGGCTGCTGCTGCTTCTGCTGCCGCGCTTCACACCGCGTGCGCCGCGTTGGGCCGAGTTCTTGGTGCCGCCGCGATATCGCCGTCGTAGGGCCGCGGTTGACCCCGTTGTGGTGCTGGCGGAAGAAGACCGCGCCCCGCGCGCCCCGATCACCGCCGGAGTGTCAGGAGTCAACGGGGCGACCGCTGTCGGCGCCCGTTCGCGCCTCCTGGACGGACGTAAAGCCGAGTCGTCGCGCTGACGCCAAGGTAAGAATCTGACTAAAGCGTTGCCATCTCGTGGGAGGACAAAGCCTCCCTATACCAGACAAGTTGGCCGCTATTTTGCACAGACGCGCACTGTCACTCTCATGTGTGACAGCAAGCACACCTTCTAGGTAAAGACCGCATCAAATAGTTTGTGATACGGTTCACGAGAACCCGGGACAGAGCCGAAGGACCGTAGTGCGAGGGTCCATTGGCGTGAGGTTCTCTCTCATCCCGGGACTACGCTCGTCCATGACGACACGCCCCCCTTAGCAAGCGGAGTTGCCGCCATGCCGTCCAATGACGCCCGGATTCTCCTTCAAGCCGCTGTGCCCACAGCTGCCGTCGGCGCGATTGCCGCCGTGGTCAGTGGTGTGGTCGCCGGCGGCGAAGGAGCTATTGGGGCAGCCGTTGGGACGCTGATCGTGATCCTCTTCATGGGAATCGGGCTCTACGTTCTGCAGCGCACTGCCAAATCGCTTCCGCACCTGTTCCAGGCGATGGGCCTCATGCTCTTCGCGGCGCAGATTCTTCTGCTGTTCATCTTCCTGGCCGCGTTCAAGCACACCACGCTGTTCAATCCCAAGGCCTTCGCGTTCACGCTGCTCGCCGGCACCATCATCTGGACCGCCGCGCAGACCCGTGCCCACATGAAGGCCAAGATCCTCTACGTCGAGCCCGAGAAGTCGGGGCATTCGTCGTGAGAGGTAGGGCCGGGATAAGAGCACGTAAGCGACCCTGCTATCGTCCGGTGCCAACTGCGGCATCGCGGGCGCGGGCATCTGAGCTGACGCCTGCTCAATCGCGAGGCTTGATGCCCCACTGCCGCCCCCACATCCGTAACACCAGTCCAGTGCCGAACCGCGGCTGTCCGCCGCGCCGACACAACGAGGTTGCCGTACCTATGCGCCACGCTGAAGGAGCCCGCGGTGAGTGCTGACCCGACGCAGGTGCTCGCCTTCGAGACCGACTGCCACATCTTCGACGGCTGTGGCTTCCCGGCTCCCGGCCTGCACTCGTTCCTGTTCAAGCCCCTTCTGGGGGACGGCGACAGCAACGTGTACTTCAACAAGCCGATGCTGCTGGCGCTGATCGGTTCGGTCATCGTTGTCGGCTTCTTCTGGGCCGCCTTCCGTAAGCCGAAGGTCGTCCCCGGCAAGTTGCAGATGGTCGCCGAGTCCGGCTACGACTTCATCCGCCGCGGAGTCGTCTACGAGACGATCGGAAAGAAGGAGGGCGAGAAGTACGTACCGCTGGTCGTCTCGCTCTTCTTCTTCATCTGGATGATGAACCTCTGGTCGATCGTCCCGGTCGCCCAGTTCCCGGTGACGTCGATCATCGCGTACCCGATCGTCCTCGCGATCATCGTCTACATCACCTGGGTCTCGCTGACGTTCAAGCGGCACGGATTCGTCGGCGCGTTCAAGAACTTCACGGGCTACGACAAGTCGCTCGGCCCGGTTCTCCCGCTGGCGATGTTCATCGAGTTCCTGTCGAACCTGATCGTCCGGCCGTTCACGCACGCGGTGCGACTGTTCGCCAACATGTTCGCGGGCCACACCCTGCTGCTGCTCTTTACGATCGCCAGCTGGTACCTGCTCAACGGCATCGGCATCGCCTACGCGGGTGTCTCGTTCATCATGGTCCTCGTGATGACGGCCTTCGAGCTCTTCATCCAGGCCCTGCAGGCCTACGTCTTCGTGCTGTTGACCTGCACCTTCATCCAGGGCGCGCTCGCCGAGAACCACTGAGCAGCACCCCCTGCAAAACCCCCTGAGCGTCCGGTGGCCAACCCCCGCCGGTCCGTATAGATAAGGAAGAATCAGCATGGCTGCCACTGAGACCCTCGCTGCCGTTTCCGGTTCGCTCGGCTCCATCGGCTACGGCCTCGCCGCCATCGGTCCCGGCGTCGGCGTCGGCATCATCTTCGGCAACGGCACCCAGGCTCTTGCCCGTCAGCCCGAAGCTGCCGGCCTGATCCGCGCCAACCAGATCCTCGGCTTCGCCTTCTGTGAGGCCCTGGCCCTCATCGGCCTGGTCATGCCGTTCGTCTACGGCATCTGATCTGTCGATCAGCAACAGCCCACTAGACGAAAGGCACTGACATGAGCCAGCTGCTCATTCTGGCGGCCGAGAAGGAGAACCCTCTCGTCCCGCCGATCCCCGAGCTTGTCATCGGCCTGATCGCCTTCGTCATCGTCTTCGGCTTCCTCGCCAAGAAGCTCCTCCCGAACATCAACAAGGTTCTGGACGAGCGGCGCGAGGCCATCGAGGGCGGTATCGAGAAGGCCGAGGCCGCCCAGACCGAGGCACAGAGCGTGCTTGAGCAGTACAAGGCTCAGCTCGCCGAGGCCCGGCACGAGGCCGCGCGTCTGCGCCAGGAGGCGCAGGAGCAGGGCGCCACGCTCATCGCCGAGATGCGCGCGGAAGGCCAGCGGCAGCGCGAGGAGATCGTCGCCGCCGGTCACACGCAGATCGACGCCGACCGCAAGGCCGCTTCGCAGGCGCTGCGCCAGGACGTGGGCAAGCTCGCCACCGACCTGGCCGGCAAGCTCGTCGGCGAGTCCCTCGAGGACCACGCCCGGCAGAGCCGCGTGATCGACCGTTTCCTCGATGAACTCGAGGAGAAGGCCGAGGCCGCACGATGAACGGAGCGAGCCGCGAGGCCCTGGCAGCCGCACGTGAGCGTCTCGACGCGCTGACGGACTCCACGTCCGTGAACGCGGCGCAGCTCGCCGACGAGCTGGCCGCCGTCACCGCGCTGCTCGGCCGTGAGGTGTCCCTGCGCCGAGTCCTCACCGACCCGGCGCAGGACGGCGAGGCCAAGGCCCAGCTGGCCGAGCGCCTGCTCGGCGCCCAGGTCGGCGGCCCCGCCCTCGACCTGCTGTCCGGCATGGTGCGCTCCCGCTGGTCGCAGTCCCGCGACCTGGTGGACGCGCTGGAGGAGCTGGCGGCCACCGCCGACCTCACCGCCGCCCAGCAGTCGGGCGAGCTCGACGACGTCGAGGACGAGCTGTTCCGGTTCGGCCGGATCGTCTCCTCGAACACCGGACTGCGCGCCGCGCTGACCAACCGCGCCGCCGGCACCGCGGCCAAGAGCGAGCTGCTCGGCAGCCTGCTCGGTGGCCGTGCCAAGCCGGCCACCGAGCGACTGGTGACCCGCCTGGTGACCGCGCCCCGGGGACGTAGCCTGGAAGCGGGACTCGAGTCCCTGTCCAAGCTCGCCGCCGAGCGCCGCAGCCGCCTGGTCGCGGTCGTCACCACGGCGGTCCCGCTGAGCGACCCGCAGAAGCAGCGCCTGGGCGCCGCCCTCGCGAAGCTCTACGGCCGCCACATGCACCTGAACATCGACGTGGACCCCGAGGTCCTCGGCGGCATCCGGGTGCAGGTCGGCGACGAGGTCATCAACGGTTCCATCGCGGACCGTCTCGATGACGCCTCCCGCCGCATGGCGAGCTAGCAGCACCACAACAAAGACGTAGTAAGGCGGCCCGAGTTGGGCCGTGCAGAGGATTCACCTCGTCATGGGGGGAGTCCCCCCATCCCCCCAAGTGAAACTTCGGGCCCAACAAGGAGAGCAGGGAACCCAGATGGCGGAGCTCACGATCCGGCCGGAGGAGATCCGGGACGCGCTGGAGAACTTCGTCCAGTCGTACAAGCCGGACGCGGCCTCGCGCGAGGAGGTCGGCACGGTCACCCTTGCCGGCGACGGCATCGCGAAGGTCGAGGGCCTCCCCTCGGCCATGGCCAACGAACTGCTGAAGTTCGAGGACGGCACCCTCGGTCTCGCGCTCAACCTCGAAGAGCGTGAGATCGGTACCGTCATCCTCGGCGAGTTCAGCGGTGTCGAGGAGGGCCAGCCGGTCACCCGCACCGGAGAGGTCCTGTCCGTCGCCGTCGGCGAGGGCTACCTCGGCCGTGTCGTCGACCCGCTCGGCAACCCGATCGACGGCCTCGGCGAGATCGAGACCACCGGCCGCCGCGCGCTGGAGCTTCAGGCCCCGGGCGTCATGGTCCGCAAGTCGGTGCACGAGCCGATGGAGACCGGCTACAAGGCCGTCGACGCGATGACCCCGATCGGCCGTGGCCAGCGTCAGCTGATCATCGGCGACCGCCAGACGGGCAAGACCGCCCTGGCCGTCGACACGATCATCAACCAGCGCGACAACTGGCGCTCGGGCGACGTGAACAAGCAGGTCCGCTGCATCTACGTCGCCATCGGTCAGAAGGGCTCCACCATCGCCTCCGTGCGTGGTGCGCTCGAAGAGGCCGGCGCGCTGGAGTACACGACCATCGTCGCCGCCCCGGCGTCCGACCCGGCCGGCTTCAAGTACCTTGCGCCGTACACCGGTTCGGCCATCGGCCAGCACTGGATGTACGACGGCAAGCACGTCCTCATCATCTTCGACGACCTCTCGAAGCAGGCCGACGCCTACCGCGCCGTGTCCCTGCTGCTGCGCCGTCCGCCGGGCCGCGAGGCCTACCCGGGTGACGTCTTCTACCTGCACTCCCGTCTGCTGGAGCGCTGCGCGAAGCTCTCCGACGAGATGGGCAAGGGCTCGATGACCGGTCTGCCGATCGTCGAGACCAAGGCCAACGACGTCTCGGCGTTCATCCCGACCAACGTCATCTCCATCACCGACGGCCAGTGCTTCCTGGAGTCGGACCTCTTCAACGCCGGTCAGCGCCCCGCGCTGAACGTCGGTATCTCCGTCTCCCGAGTCGGTGGTTCCGCGCAGCACAAGGCGATGAAGCAGGTCTCCGGGCGACTGCGCCTCGACCTCGCCCAGTACCGCGAGCTGGAGGCGTTCGCCGCCTTCGGTTCCGACCTGGACGCCGCGTCGAAGTCGCAGCTGGAGCGCGGTCAGCGGCTGGTCGAGCTGCTCAAGCAGCCGCAGTACCAGCCGATGCCCACCGAGGACCAGGTCGTCTCCGTGTGGTCCGCGACCACCGGCAAGATGGACGACGTACCGGTCGAGGACATCCGCCGCTTCGAGAAGGAGCTGCTTGAGTACCTGCACCGCAAGGAGCAGGGCCTCATGACCTCCATCAAGGAGGGCGGCAAGATGTCGGACGACACCCTCACCGCCGCCGCGGACGCGATCGCCGAGTTCAAGAAGCAGTTCGAGACCTCGGACGGCAAGCTCCTCGGCGAGGACGCCCCGGCCGCGGCCAAGTGACGTAGGAAGGGACCTGACTCATGGGAGCCCAGCTCCGGGTCTACAAGCGTCGCATCCGATCCGTCACCGCGACCAAGAAGATCACCAAGGCGATGGAGATGATCGCCGCCTCGCGCGTCGTCAAGGCGCACCGCAAGGTGCAGGCCTCGACGCCGTACGCGAAGGAACTGACGCGCGCGGTCACGGCGGTCGGTACGGGTTCCAACACCCGGCACCCGCTGACCACCGAGGCCGAGACGCCGACCCGTTCCGCTGTGCTGCTCCTCACGAGCGACCGCGGTCTGGCCGGCGCCTTCAACTCCAACGCCATCAAGGCCGCGGAGCAGCTGACCGCGCGTCTTGAGGCCGAGGGCAAGGAGGTCGACACGTACATCGTCGGCCGCCGCGGTGTCGCCCACTACAACTTCCGTGAGCGCAAGATCGCGGAGCAGTGGACCGGCTTCACCGACCAGCCCGAGTACGCGGACGCGAAGAAGGTCGCGGGTCCGCTGATCGAGGCGATCGAGACGGAGACGGCGGAGGGCGGCGTGGACGAACTCCACATCGTCTACACCGAGTTCGTCTCGATGATGACGCAGACGCCGATCGACAGCCGGCTGCTGCCCCTCAGCCTCGAAGAGGTCGCGGAGGACGTGCCCTCGGGCGAGATCCTTCCGCTGTACGACTTCGAGCCGTCGGCGGAGGACGTCCTGGACGCCCTGCTGCCGCGGTACGTCGAGAGCCGTATCTACAACGCGCTGCTTCAGTCGGCTGCCTCCAAGCACGCCGCCACCCGCCGCGCGATGAAGTCGGCGACCGACAACGCGGGAGACCTGATCACCACGCTCTCCCGTCTTGCCAACGCGGCCCGCCAGGCCGAAATCACCCAGGAAATCAGCGAGATCGTCGGTGGCTCCGCAGCCCTGGCCGACGCGACCGCGGGGAGTGACAAGTAATGACGACGACAGTTGAGACGGCCGTTGCCACGGGCCGCGTCGCCCGGGTCATCGGCCCGGTCGTCGACGTGGAGTTCCCCGTCGACGCGATGCCGGAGATCTACAACGCTCTGCACGTCGAGGTGGCCGACCCGGCCCTGGACGGTGCGCAGAAGACGCTGACCCTGGAGGTCGCCCAGCACCTGGGTGACGGCCTGGTCCGCACGATCTCGATGCAGCCCACCGACGGTCTGGTCCGCCAGGCCGCCGTCACCGACACGGGCACGGGCATCACCGTCCCGGTCGGCGACTTCACCAAGGGCAAGGTGTTCAACACCCTTGGTGAGGTGCTGAACAGCGACGAGAAGTACACGGGCGAGCGCTGGTCCATCCACCGCAAGGCCCCGCGCTTCGACGAGCTCGAGTCGAAGACCGAGATGTTCGAGACCGGCGTCAAGGTCATCGACCTGCTGACCCCGTACGTCAAGGGCGGCAAGATCGGCCTGTTCGGCGGTGCCGGCGTCGGCAAGACGGTGCTCATCCAGGAGATGATCTACCGCGTCGCCAACAACCACGACGGTGTCTCGGTGTTCGCCGGTGTCGGCGAGCGCACCCGTGAGGGCAACGACCTCATCGAGGAGATGGCCGACTCGGGCGTCATCGACAAGACGGCGCTCGTCTTCGGCCAGATGGACGAGCCCCCGGGCACCCGTCTGCGCGTGGCCCTGGCCGGTCTGACCATGGCGGAGTACTTCCGCGATGTGCAGAACCAGGACGTGCTGTTCTTCATCGACAACATCTTCCGGTTCACGCAGGCCGGTTCCGAGGTCTCGACCCTGCTCGGCCGCATGCCCTCCGCGGTGGGCTACCAGCCGAACCTGGCCGACGAGATGGGTCTCCTCCAGGAGCGCATCACCTCGACCCGCGGTCACTCGATCACCTCGATGCAGGCGATCTACGTCCCCGCGGACGACCTGACCGACCCGGCCCCGGCCACCACGTTCGCCCACCTCGACGCGACGACGGTTCTCTCCCGTCCGATCTCCGAGAAGGGCATCTACCCGGCCGTGGACCCGCTGGACTCCACGTCCCGCATCCTGGACCCGCGGTACATCGCGGCGGAGCACTACAACACCGCGATGCGCGTCAAGACGGTCCTCCAGAAGTACAAGGACCTCCAGGACATCATCGCGATCCTCGGTATCGACGAGCTGGGCGAGGAGGACAAGCTCACCGTCCACCGTGCCCGTCGCGTGGAGCGCTTCCTGTCCCAGAACACCCACGTCGCCAAGCAGTTCACCGGCGTCGACGGGTCGGACGTCCCGCTGGACGAGTCGATCGTGGCCTTCAACTCGATCATCGACGGCGAGTACGACCACTTCCCGGAGCAGGCGTTCTTCCTCTGCGGTGGTATCGAGGACCTGAAGGCGAACGCGAAGGAGCTGGGCGTCTCCTGACCCCGTGCTTCACCTGAGGGGGTGGGGCGTGTCCCACCCCCTCTTTCATGCCTACTAGAATTGAACCCACACCCGGCACGACCGCCGGGTGGTGACCCGAGGAGCCCACCTTGGCTGCTGAGCTGCATGTCGAGCTCGTCGCCGCGGACCGCCAGGTCTGGTCCGGCGAGGCCACCCTGGTCGTCGCGCGCACCACGTCCGGCGACATCGGCGTCATGCCCGGTCACCAGCCGCTGCTCGGTGTGCTGGAGTCGGGCCCGGTGACCATCCGCACGAGCGACGGCGGGACGGTCGTCGCCGCGGTGCACGGCGGTTTCATCTCGTTCGCGGACAACAAGCTGTCGCTGCTCGCCGAGATCGCCGAGCTGTCGGACGAGATCGACGTCCAGCGCGTGGAGCGGGAGCTGGAGCGTGCGAAGGCGGAGGGCGACGAGTCCGCCGAGCGCCGCGCGGACGTCCGACTGCGTGCGGCGGAGACGCGCTGAACCCAGGTTTGACGCTATGACGTGACTCAGCCGCGGCTGGGACCGGAGGAATCCGGCCCCAGCCGCGGCTGAGGCGAATGTGGGTGTTTTTTCCGTTCCGTTACCTGTTTTACCTAGGAGACGAGGAGGTCGGTGTCGATGGTCCTCGCTCTGACTGTGTGCGGAATTGTCGTGGCCCTTGTGGCGGTGGGGCTGTTCGTCTTCGGCCTGCGCCGCAGACTCATCCAGCGCTCCGGCGGCACCTTCGACTGTTCCCTGCGCTGGGACGTCCCGGAGAAACCCGACACCAACGGCAAGGGCTGGAGCTACGGCGTCGCCCGCTACAACGGCGACCGCATCGAGTGGTACCGCGTCTTCTCCTACGCCTACCGCCCGCGCCGCACACTGGAACGCTCCGCGATCGAGGTCGCCGGCCGCCGCCTCCCCGAGGGCGAGGAGGAGCTGGCGCTGCTCTCCGACGCCGTCATCCTCACCTGCCTGCACCGCGGCACCCGCCTCGAACTCGCCATGAGCGAGGACGCGTTGACGGGTTTCCTGGCCTGGCTGGAGGCGGCTCCGCCCGGCCAGCGGGTCAACGTGGCCTGAGCGGACACACGGGGTTGGGTACGTCGGCCTGACTGACGACGGCCGTGTGGGGCTCGGGGCTGAGCATGACGGTGACGTTGACCGGGCTGGCGGCCAGGAGTGCGGCTGCCGCCGCTCCGGCGAAGGCGCCGACGGACGCGATCCTGGAGTTGACGGGCTTCTTGGCGTTGTGGGTCGTGGTGGGCCTGCGCTTCATGGTTTCCCCCGAATGAGATATTCCGCTTATTGTCGCGAGACCCACAATGTGCCCGGTCGGCGGCCTGTCCCCACCCGCCATCCGGCCTGAGGCACGGGCCGAAGGTCCCTAGAGGGCGCACGCCGGGGGCGCGTGCCGCGCACAGCGCGCCCTACGCAGGACCTTCCACGCAACGCACCGCGGACAGACCGGAGAGGTCTGTCCGCGGCAGGGCGCTGAGCAGCGTGGGGATCAGCTCAGCCCGCTGTTGATGGCGGTCACCAGCTCACCGTTGCTGGTGTCGCCGCTGAAGTCCCAGAAAAACGCGCCGCCCAGACCCTGGGTCTTGGCCCAGCTCATCTTTCCGGCGATCGTGCTCGGGGTGTCGTAGGACCACCAGTTGCTGCCGCAGTGGGCGTACGCCGTGCCCGCGATGGTGCCGGTGACGGGGCAGGACGTCTTGAGGACCTTGTAGTCCTCGATGCCCTGTTCGTAGGTGCCGGGCGCCGGGCCTGTGGCCGTGCCGCCCGGGGCGTCCTGGGTGACGCCGGTCCAGCCTCTGCCGTAGAAGCCGATGCCGATGAGCAGCTTGCTCGCGGCTACGCCCTTCGACTTGAACTTGGCGATCGCGTCGGCCGTGGTGAAGCCTGGCGTCGGGATGCCGGTGTAGGTGGTGAGCGGGGAGTGCGGGGCGGTCGGGCCGTCCGCGTCGAAGGCGCCGAAGAAGTCGTACGTCATCACGTTGTACCAGTCGACGTACTGGGCCGCGCCCGCGTAGTCGGCGGCGTCGATCTTGCCGCCGGAGGTGCCGTCCGCCGTGGTGGCGGCGGTGACCAGGTTGCTGGAGCCGAACTTGGTGCGCAGGGCGGACATCAGGTTCTTGTACGCCGCAGCGCCGCTGGTGTCGCAGGACAGGCCGCAGGCGTTCGGGTACTCCCAGTCGATGTCGATGCCGTCGAAGACGTCGGCCCAGCGCGGGTCCTCGACCAGGCTGTAGCAGGAGTTGGCGAACGCGGTCGGGTTGGCCGCCGCCTGCGCGAAGCCGCCGGACCAGGTCCAGCCGCCGAAGGACCAGAGGATCTTGATGTTCGGGTACTTGGCCTTCAGCTCGCGCAGCTGGTTGAAGTTACCGGCCAGCGGCTGGTCCCAGGTGTCGGCGACGCCGCTGACCGACTGGTCGGCGGTGAACGTCTTCTGGTAGTCGGCGTAGGCGTCACCGATCGCGCACTGCCCGTTCGTCACGTTGCCGAACGCGTAGTTGATGTGCGTGATCTTCGCGGCCGAGCCCGAGGTCACCAGGTTCTTGACCTGGTAGTTGCGGGTGTAGGTGCCCCACTCGGTGAGATACCCGAGCTTGACCTTGCTGGCGGTGGTCGGGGGAGTGGTCGTACCGCCCGTGGTGTGCACGGCGACCGCGCCGCTGACCGGTCCTGTCTGGTCCGCGGTGTCGCGGGCCTGCACGGTGTACGAGTAGTCGGTGCCGGCGGTCAGGCCGGTGTTCGTGTACGACGTCGTCGTCACCGTGGCGACCTTGGTGCCGTCGCGCAGGACGTCGTAGTTCTTGACGCCCTTGTCGTCGGTGGCCGCGCTCCAGGAGAGGTTCACCGAGGTGTCGGTGATCGAGGAGGCGGTGCACACCAGCGCCCTGCGTACGGTGATGATTTCCTCCTGTGGCACCTGGCTGGCCAGCGCCGACATCAGCGGCGCGGTGGCCCGCGACACCGACGCGTCGATGTCCAGGCAACCCGCGAACTGCATGGGTTGATTGGCCACGATGCCTACCGGGCGGCCCTCGACCCGGCCGAAACCGGTGAGGATGTTCGGGGCGAAGAGTGGC
>NZ_JBLTJC010000033.1:0-47542 GCF_048158785.1 Streptomyces colwelliae
GCCGGGGCGGGGTGCGAGGTCGTACTGGTCGCGCGGGGTGCGCAGCGGGCGGCGCTGGCCGAGCACGGGCTGCGGCTCAAGGTGCCGGACGGGGAGTCGACGTATCGGCTGCCCGTCGTCGAAGGGCCCGCCGAACTGGGCGAGTTGAGGCCCGACGACGTACTCGTGCTCGCCGTCAAGACGCAGGACAGCGAGGCCGCGCTCGCGGTCTGGGGCCAGGCGCCGGTCACCGGCGGCGGCAGCGCCGCCGAGCGACTCCCCGTCGTCTGCGCACAGAACGGGGTCGAGAGCCAACGGCTCGCGCTGCGCCGCTTCCGGAAGGTCTACGGCGTCTGCGTCTGGCTGCCCGCGACCTTCGTCGAACCGGGTGTGGTCGCCGCCGAGGGCGCCCCGCTCACCGGCATCCTGCACCTCGGCCGTTATCCGCACGGCGCGGACGAGACCGCCCGGCTGATCGCCGCCGACCTGGAGAAGTCGAGGTTCGAGGCGCCGGTCGTGCCGGATGTGACGCGCTGGCAGTACGCCAAGCTGCTCGGCAACCTCGTCAACGCGATCGAGGCGGTCGCCGAGGTGCGCGGTACCGAGGAGAACCTGGCGCTGTACCGGCGGGTGCGGGCCGAGGGCGCGGCCGTGCTCGACGCGGCCGGAATCGCGTACGCGAGCGCCGAGGAGGAGAAGGAGGCGCGCGGCGACAAGATCCAGCTCGTGGAGATCGACGGCGCCCCGCGCGGCGGCGGCTCCTCCTGGCAGTCGCTGAGCCGGGGCACCGGCACCATCGAGGCCGACTACCTCAACGGCGAGATTGCGCTGCTGGGGCGGCTGCACGGCGTACCGACACCGCTCAACGACCTGCTGCAACGGCTCGCGAACGAGTTCGCGCGCGAGCGCAGGGCGCCCGGTTCACTGCCGTTCGACGAGCTGGTCCGCCTCGCCGACGGCGCTGTCGCGTTTGTTCAAGAGTCCTGAGGGCCCGCTCCCTAGCGTGGGGTGCATGAGCAACCACGACCAGCACCAGGACACGAACGACCTGTACCCGTACATGATCGAATGCGCCGCCGAGGCGGCCCGCGTCGCGCGCGGTGTCACCTCGGACCGGCTCGACGATCCGACGCACTGCCCCGACTGGGACGTCCGCGCGATGGTCAACCACTGGGTCCTCTACACCTCGCACGGCATGGAACACCGCGCCCTGCGCAAGCAGCTCTCCGAGGAGCTGACCGCCCGCGACTTCACCGCCGACCCGGAGTGGGCGGAGGCGTACGCCGCCCAGCTGGACCGGGCCGTCGCCGCCTGGTCCGACCCGGCGGCGTGGGAGGGCGAGGTCGACCTCGGCATGGCGAAGATGCCGGCCGATGAACTCGCCTCGATGATCATCAAGGAGCTTGCGGTGCACGGCTGGGACGTCGCCACCGCCACCGGCCAGCAGTACCGCGTCTCGGACGGTGCCGCCCGCCTCGTCCTCGACGTGGTCGAGAAGCACGGCGAGCTCTACCGCCAGTACGACGGCTTCGCCGACCCGGTGCCCGTACCGGACGACGCGCCCGTGTTCGAACGCGCCCTCGCGTCCAGCGGACGGGATCCGCGGCAACAGGTCACGAGCAAAGTGGACCACTGAGAGTTCGCCGGATTGGGTCGTTCTTTCGCGCCATTCCGCGGCTGACGTTCCCGGTATGAGCCAAGACAGCAGCCGAGGCGGCGGCCACGGCACCCCCGTCCGCGTCGACTTCTCCTTCGACCCCGCCTGCCCCTTCGCCTGGATCACCTCCCGTGCAGTCATGAGGCGGGCGTCGAGGAGGAGTCGGGCGGATACGTGGGGACGCCGACCCTGCATGTCGACGGGACGGTGTGGTTCGGTCCTGTGCTGCGGGCGATCCCGCGCGGCGCGAGGGCGGCCGAACTCTTCGACAGTTTCCGGGTGTTGGCCACCCATCCCGATCTGTTCGAGTTGAAGCGGACGCGCACCGGGGGTCTGTCCTTCGACTGAGTCCGGCGCTCATGTTCCGTGAGGCCGAGGCCAGTTGCAGTCACGCAGTGACATAAACGCGGCGGGAGACGCAGTACGGATTGCGACCCCCGCGATCATGCTCATGTCGGCGGGGGCCGTGCTGCGGACGGGCCGTCCGGGGTCCGACATCACAGGGGAGTGCCGGACTTCGGGCGGCGCTCCCGTACCCCCGGACCGGTCATGACCCGAGGCCGGTCACGCGCCGGGCTGTTCGGCGCGCCGGCCCCGTCCCGACAGTCGTCCCGCGAGGCGCCCCAGCGCACCGGGCCGGTTCCAGGCGCGGTACGCGTCGAGCTTGCCGCGGCCCGCGCGATCGAGCGCCGCCTCGACCTCGTCCTGGTCCTTGCCGGACATGGCCCGCACGACGGGCCGCAACACCTTGGCCAGCAGGGCCGTACGGGTCTCGTCCCAGGCCTGGTAGGTCCCCGGGAACGCGCTCCAGTCGCAGAACCGGGCGGCGGCATACGCGGGCTCGGTCCGCAGCCGCTCGCCCACCCGGTCCGAGCGGCCCGCCCGCTCGTACGCCGCGAGGAGACGCGGCTCGGCCGAACGGGCCAGTGAGTACAGCTCGTTCTCCGGCGCCGTGCCCTCCAGGAGCCGCCACGCGAGGGCCTCGAAGACGCGCTCGACGACCGTGTCCGGCACCGGTTCGGCGGCGTCGGCCTTCAGGCTCAGTGCCCGGCCGACCCACTCCTCGCCCTCGTTCCCGGTGCCCAACACCCCCGTGAACTCCAGGAGTCGCAGAGCCGAACGCCGACCCGGCCCCAGTTCCGTGGTGAAGCAGCGGAGCAGATCGGTGGCGAGCGCCGGTATGTCACGGTCCTCCGGGGAAGCGGAGAGTGCCGCCTCGATCAGCGACTCCCGGGTACCGGCGGCACGGTGGGTGTCGGAACCCAGCTCCTTCAGCAGCAGGCTCGCCTCCCGGCCGTTCGGCAGCTCGCCGCCGGGCCAGGTGAGGCGCAGGGCCGTGCGCAGCACGCTCGGATCGGCCAGCGGTGAGACGCCGGCCGTGCGGAGCAGGCCGTGGAACCGGTCGAGCCGGTCCTGTGACCCGGCGGGCGCGACACACATCCGCAGATGCGGGAAACCGGACTGCTGGAGGTCGAGCGGCAGCCCCGAACCCTTCAACACCCCTGCCACGGACGCCGGTTCGGCGACGGCGAGCGTGTCGAGCGAACCGAACAGCGCGACCCGCAGCCCGGGGTGGGTGTGCACCGCGTCCAGGAGTGCGGGCGGACAGCCCACGGCGGGAGGCTCCCCGCCCGCCCGGCGCCCGGTGGGTTCGGGCGAGGGCTTCGTGTCGCCGTCCGACAAAGACGTGGCCGAGGCGCCCACCAGCTCCCGCGCCAACCGCTCGGCCAGCTCCGGGAGTTGGTCCTGGCAGTCGACGTCGAGCAGGTCGGCGGCCCGCAGCAGCGCGAGGGGCCGTCCGACGGCCGGTTCGTGCGTGTCCGCGATACCGGCCCGCAGCGAGGGCGCGAGATCGCGGGCCAGGTCGTCATGGGCCCGCGCGGTCAGGGACCCGGCGCGCAGCACGGGCACCGGTCCATGGGCGAGGACCGCCGACGCCAGCACGCGCGCGGCGAGCGGCGCCGACACCGCGGCCGTCACGCGCCCGTCCAGCCGGGCCAACAGCGCGGCCAGGGCGACCTGTTCGGCCTCGCCGGGCAGGGTCGCCGAGCGGGAGCCCAGATGCGGCACCGGGCCGCCGCACAGCCCGGCGACCAACGCCGTCAGTCCCTCGTCGGGCAGTGCGTCCAGCTGCTCGGCCGCCCAACTCGCCGCCGCAGCACGGGCGTCCGTACGCAGGTCGATGCCCGCGACGAGGGCGCTCACCACCAACGGGCCCAGATCCTCGGGGTCGTTGTGGAACAGGTCGGGGCGGCCCGCACGCCAGATGCGGGCGCACACCTCGGCCCAGGTGTCCGCGACCGGCCCGGACGGCTGCCGGCCCGTGCAGTTGTGCACGCGGTAGCGCTCGTCGTCGGCGACGGGCTCGGAGGACGGCAGCGCGCCGACGAGCTGCTGGCGGGCCTGCCGGGGGTCTCGGGCGTACGTCGTGAAGGTGAGCCGGTGCGCCTGCTCGCGGGGCAGGACCGTGCAGGCGAGCGCGATCCACCGGGCCACGTCGGCGCTGTCGTGCTCCACGACCACGATCTGCCCGGCACGCGGGTCCGCGGCGACCGCGCGCAGATCGGCGAAGAACGCGGCGAGCCGTCCGGCCCGTGACACCGCGAACGGGACCAGCGCCTCCTTGCGCAGCAGCCCGGACGGTTCGACACGGCCGACGGGATCGGGCCCGCCGTCCGGGGGAGCCGACTCGGCCCAACGCGGGGACTCCCACGTGGAGATGGGCAGGACACCGTCCGGCAGCCGGGTCCCGGCCGGCAGCAGGACGGCGTGCGTGTGGAAGGAGACCGGGCCCCCGGCCCAGTCCGTGCCGGTGCACACGGAACGGCTCAACAGCCGCCCGCCGTCGGCGAGTTCGCTGAAGCCGAAAACCGTGGGGAACCTCTTGAGCTGCTCGGCGTCGGGCTGCTGCGGACTGTCGGGCGGCGGCTCGTACCCGAGGAGACGCTCGGCCTCCCGCAGCACCCCCGGCGGCACCTCCGCGCCGACCGCCGTGAACCGGGGGCCGGAATCCTCCGAGCCGGACGGCGCCGAGGCGTAGTGCAGCTGGGCCGGCGCAGGCCCTTCACGATGCCCGAACTCCTGACCCACCACGTGTACTTGCTCCCTGCTAGCCCTCAGAGGCACCATCCCAGCAGATCCGGGCGCCGGGGGAGACCCCTTTCCGGGAATCCGGGCAGGTGGGAACCGTGAAGACGTTATGCGCCGACTGCGGTGAGCGCCGGAGCCAGGGCCGCCGCGTCGTAGCGCTCCAGCAGCACCCGCACCACCTCCGGTGCCGGGCCCAGTACGTCGGCGAGGGTATCCGCCTCCGCCGCGCCCCGCGCGATGCGGTCGGGGAGGAAGCCGGGGGCGAGGACGTACGGCGCGACGGCGACGCGTTCGCAGCCCAGGGCCCGCAGTTCACGGACCGCGTCCTCGGTGCGGGGGAGGGCCGCCGAGGCGAACGCGGGCCGTACCGCGCGCCAACCGGTGTGCCACCACTGCCGCGCGAGGTCGTCGATCACCGCGATCGCCTCCGGGTCGGTGGACCCCGCCGAGGCCAGGACGACGCCGGTCGAGCACTTGTCGGCGGGCGCCAACCCGGCCTCGTACAACCGCCGTTCGAGGGCCCGCAGGAGCAGCGGCGACGGGCCCAGCACCTCCGCCTGCCTGATCCGCAGCCGCGCCGGTGCCTCCCGCAGGACCGCGGGGATGTCCGCCTTCGCGTGGAACGCGCGGGTCAGCAGCAGCGGGAGCGCCACCACATCCTGGACGCCCTCCGCCGCGAGCGACTCCAACACCCCTTGTACGGAAGGGATGTTGAAGTCCAGGAAGCCGGTCTCCACACGCAGCCCTGGCCGCCGCGACCGTATCCGCCGTACGAGGGCGTGGACGGTCGCGGCGTGCCGCGGATCGCGGCTGCCGTGGGCGACGACGAGAAGGACCGGCTTCCTGTAGTACATGGGACTCAGCTCTTCACCAGCAGACCGCGGCTGCGCAGCACCCACCGCTCCAGGGGGCTGAAGAGCAGCAGGTCGATGGCGATACCGACGAACAGGATCAGGATGATCGCCTCGAACACCATGGCCATGTCGCTGTTGGTACGGCCGTTCTCCAGCAATTGGCCCAGGCCCACGCCCAGATCGGGGAACTGGGCGATGATCTCGGCCGCCATCAGCGAGCGCCACGAGAACGCCCAGCCCTGCTTCAGGCCCGCCACATAGCCGGGGAGCGCCGCCGGCAGCGTGACGTGCCAGATGCCCTTGACGCCGGTCGCGCCCATCGTGCGGCCCGCCCGCAGGAACAGCGGCGGCACCTGGTCGACGCCGGACACCAGGCCGTTGGCGATCGAGGGGACCGCGCCGAGCAGGATCACCGCGTACATCATCGAGTTGTTCAGGCCCAGCCAGATCACGGCCGGCGGCACCCAGGCCACCGACGGCAGCGACTGGAGCCCGGACAGGATCGGGCCGATCGCCGCGCGCACGAACTTCACCCGGGCCACCAGCAGTCCCAGCGGGGTGCCGATGAGCAGCGCGAAGAAGAAGCCCAGCAGACCGCGCGAGACGCTGGTCCAGATGTAGCCGAGGAGATCGCCCTGGAGCCAGGCGTTCTTGAACTCGGTGCCCACCGCGCCCGGCGAGGGCAGCTTGCTCGGGTCGTCGACGACCGGAGTCAGGATCAGCCAGACCACCATGACCACCGCGAGCGCGACGATCGGCGGAAAGATCTTGTTGACGAAGGTCTGCCGGAAGGTCGGACGGCCCGTGACCTGACTCTCCAGGGCGTCGAGGCCCGCCTCGACACTCCCGCCGTCCTGGACGGTCGTGGTCTCAGTGCTGGCCATGACGGCGGATCTCCCCACGCAGTACATCGGTGATCTCAAGGGACAGTTCGGCCACGGGCGCGTCCTCGATGCGGCGCGGCTGCGGGATGTCGACCGTCCACTCACGGGCGATCCGGCCGGGCCGCGAGGACAGCAGGATGACCCGCTGGGCGAGCCGTACCGCCTCGCGCACGTTGTGCGTGACGAACAGGACGGAGAGTCCCGTCTCGCCCCAGATACGGGTCAGTTCGTCGTGCAGGACGTCCCGCGTGATGGCGTCCAGCGCCGCGAACGGCTCGTCCATCAGCAGGATGCGGCTCTCCTGGGCGAGCGCGCGGGCCATGGCGACACGCTGCCGCATACCGCCGGACAGCTCGTGCACCCGCTTGCCGTACGCGCCCGGCAGCCGGACCAGTTCGAGCAGCTCCTCGGTCCTGCCGCGCCGCTCCTCCTTCGGAACTCCCCTGAGTTTCAGGGCGAGTTCGATGTTCTTGCCCGCGGTGAGCCACGGGAACAGGGCGTGCTCCTGGAACATCAGCGCGGGGCGGCCGTCCGCCGTGATGGAGCCGGCGGTGGGCTTGTCGAGGCCCGCCACCAGGTTCAGCAGCGTCGACTTGCCGCAGCCCGAGGCCCCCAGGAGGGTGACGAACTCGCCGGGCGCGACATCGATGCTGATGTCGTCCAGGACGAGCTGCTGCCCAGCCGGAGTCGCGAAGGACTTCGAGACATGCTCAAGGCGTGCCGCGTACTCGACCGACGCGGTGGTCTCCTTGGCGAAGGTTGTGGCCATGGTCGTCACCTCCTGGGAAGTCATCGGGCTCCTCCGATCAGCTCGTGCCGAGGCCGGCGGCGTCGACCGTGCTGTCGCCGTCCGCCTTGAGGACCTTGTTGAGGAGCGTCAGGTCGTAGATGCCGCTCAGGTCGGGCTTCTCCAGCAGACCGGCCTTCACCGCGTGCGCCGCCTCGGTGTTGAGGGTGGCGGCCAGCGGGTCGTTGGTGAACTGGATCGAACTCCACGCCGGGTCAAGGACGTTGGCGGGCAGCGCCTTGCCGGAGTCGGCCTCCAGCTGCTTGTTGGCCGCGGCCTTCGCCTCGGTCGGGTTGGCGTTGATCCACTTGTTGGCCGCGACCGAGCCCTTCAGCACGGCCTCGACGACCTTCGGGTGCGCCTTCAGGAACTTCTGCGACACGATGATGTTCGTGATCACGAACTTCTTGTCGGGCCACAGCGTCGACTCGTCGAGGATCGTCTTGCCGCCCTCGGCGACCAGTTTCGACGCGGTCGGCTCCGGCACCCAGGCGCCGTCGATCGAACCGGCCTTGAAGGCGTCCGGGGTGATCTTGTTGTCGGTGCGGACGACGGTCACGTCACCCTTGCCGCTCTGCGCGTCGACCTTCCAGCCCTGGTCCGCGATCCAGTTGAGGAACGCCACGTCCTGCGTGTTGCCGAGCTGAGGCGTCGCGATCTTCTTGCCCTTGACGTCCTTCAGGGACTTGATCTTCTTCGGGTTGACGACGAGCTTCACGCCACCCGACGCCGAACCGCCGATGATCTTCAGGCTCTTGCCGTCGGACTTGGTGTAGCCGTTGATCGCCGGGGAGGGGCCGATCCAACCGATGTCGATGGAGCCCGAGTTGAGCGCCTCGATCTCGGACGGGCCGGCGTTGAAGGTCGCGTACTCGGCCTTGGTGGCGCCCAGTTCCTTCTGGAAGAGGCCCTGTTCACGGCCGACCAGCGCGGTCCCGTGGGTCAGGTTGCCGAAGTAGCCGATCTTCACGGAGTCGAGACCCTCGATCTTCGAGGAACCGGCGGCGACCTTCTCCTTGGAGTTGTCGCTCTTGGACTCCGACCCGTAACCGCAGGCGGCGAGGGTGAGCAGAGGGAGCGCGGCGATCACGGCTATGCCGCGGCGCAGGTATGTCGAGCGGTTGGCAGGCACGGGAGGTGTTCCTCTCGTTGGCCCGGCGGTCACGGTCTCAGCTCGTGGCCGGGAGGTCGGCAGGTCTTCGTTTTCGTCGCGTCCGGGACGGCGGGTGGGGGGACGGGGCGCGCAGGCAGTGCGCGTACGTCAGCCCGCACATCGCGCCACTCCGCCCTGCCCGCTGCCGAGGGCGCCGCTGCCGACGCGGCCGCCCTCCTTCGCGAACGTGGAGTAGAAGTCCGTGGACGTCATGTCAGAAGTCCCAACCGTCGTCGTCCGACGCGTCCTTGACCGGCTCCGGCGCCGCGAACGACTCGCCGACCATGCCGGCGGTGAGCGTGGTGCCGTCCGCCGGGTCGATCAGGATGAACGAGCCCGTACGGCGCGAGTCGGCGTACGAGTCGACCGGCAGCGGCTCCGCGGTGCGGATCTTCACGCGGCCGATGTCGTTGGCGACGAGCTGTCCCGGATGCGGGTGCAGGGACAGGTCGTCGAGCGTGAGCCGGGACGGGATGTCCTTGACGATCGCTTTCACCGTGCGGGTGCCGTGCTTCAGGAGCACACGGTGGCCCACGGTCAGCGGCGCGTCGGCGACATGGCAGACGGTCGCCTCGATGTCCTGCGTGGTCGCCGGGGCGTCCTTGCTGGGCACGATGAGGTCGCCGCGCGAGATGTCGATGTCGTCCTCAAGGAGGACAGTCACCGACTGTGTGGTCCAGGCGGTCCTGACCGGCTTGCCGAGCAGGTCGATGCCGGAGATCTTCGTGGCCCGCCCGGACGGCAGCACCGTCACGGCGTCGCCGACGCGGAACGTACCGGCCGCGATCTGACCCGCGTACCCCCGGTAGTCCGGAAGGTCGGCGCTCTGCGGCCGGATCACGTACTGCACGGGCAGCCGCGCGTGGCAGTGGCTCAGATCGTGGGCGACCGGCACCGACTCCAGGTGCTCCAGGAAGGTCGGCCCGCCATACCAGTCCATGTTCGCGGACGGGTCCACCACGTTGTCCCCGGCCAGCGCCGAGATCGGGATCGCGGTGATCTCCGGGACGCCCAACTCGCTGGCGTACGCGGTGAATTCCTCGGCGATCGCGGCGAACACGGACTCCTTGTACTCGACCAGGTCCATCTTGTTGACCGCGAGCACCACGTGCGGGACACGCAGCAGCGCGGCGATCGCGGCGTGGCGCCGGGTCTGCTCGACGACACCGTTGCGGGCGTCGACGAGGATCACCGTCAGCTCGGCCGTGGAGGCACCCGTCACCATGTTGCGGGTGTACTGCACGTGACCGGGCGTGTCGGCGAGGATGAACCGGCGCCGGGGCGTGGCGAAGTAGCGGTACGCCACGTCGATCGTGATGCCCTGCTCGCGCTCGGCGCGCAGGCCGTCCGTGAGCAGCGCGAGGTCGGGCCCGTCCTGGCCGCGGTCGGCCGACACCCGCTGCACGGCCTCCATCTGGTCGGTGAGGACCGACTTGGAGTCGTGCAACAGCCGCCCGACCAGAGTGGACTTGCCGTCGTCGACGGAGCCCGCCGTGGCGAACCGCAGCAGCGTGGTGGCCGAGAGTTCCTCGGTCGTGGTGGTGCTCATGGTTAGAAGTACCCCTCGCGCTTGCGGTCTTCCATCGCGGCCTCGGACATCTTGTCGTCGGCACGCGTCGCGCCCCGCTCGGTCAGCCGGGAGGCGGCGATCTCGGTGATGACCTGCTCCAGCGTCACCGCGTCGGAGTCGACGGCACCCGTGCACGACATGTCGCCCACGGTCCGGTACCGGACGAGCCGCTTCTCCACGGTCTCCTCCGCCTTCGGGCCGCCCCACTCGCCGGCGGTCAGCCACATGCCGTCCCGCGCGAACACCTCACGCTCGTGCGCGAAGTAGATCTCGGGCAGCTCGATGCCCTCGCGGGCGATGTACTGCCAGACGTCCAGCTCGGTCCAGTTGGACAGCGGGAACACCCGGACGTGCTCACCAGCCGCGTGCCGGCCGTTGTACAGGTTCCACAGCTCGGGCCGCTGCCGACGCGGGTCCCACTGCGAGAACTCGTCCCGCAGGGAGAACACCCGCTCCTTGGCGCGGGCCTTCTCCTCGTCCCTACGACCGCCACCGAAGACCGCGTCGAACTTCTCGCTCTGGATCTTCTCGGTGAGCGGCAGCGTCTGGAGCGGGTTGCGGGTCCCGTCCGGACGTTCCTTGAGCACACCGCGGTCGATGTAGTCCTGTACGGAGGCCACATGGAGGCGGAGTCCATGTGCGGCGACCACACGGTCGCGGTACTCAAGGACCTCGGGGAAGTTGTGCCCGGTGTCCACATGCAGCAGCGTGAACGGCACCGGCGCGGGCGCGAACGCCTTCAGCGCGAGGTGCAGCATGACGATCGAGTCCTTGCCGCCGGAGAAGAGGATCACCGGCCGCTCGAACTCACCCGCCACCTCACGGAAGATGTGCACCGCCTCGGACTCGAGGGCGTCCAGGTGCGAGAGGGCGTACGGCGTGTCCGTGTCCCCGTCGGCCTTGGCAACGGTCGTCGTCATGCCAGTCCCCTCTCGGTGAGCAGCGCGTGGAGTGCCGCCGCCGACTCCTGCACGGTCTGGTGCTGCGACTCGATCCGCAGATCCGGCGACTCGGGCTCCTCGTACGGGTCGTCGACCCCGGTGAGCCCGGTCAGTTCACCGGCGGCCTGCTTGGCGTAGAGACCCTTCACATCGCGTACGGAGCACACGTCGACCGGGGTCGCCACATGCACCTCGATGTAGGCGGCGCCGCTCTCCTGGTGCCGCTTGCGGACGGCCTCGCGGCTGTCGGCGTACGGGGCGATGACCGGGACGAGCGCCTTGACGCCGTTGCGGGCGAGCAGCTCGGCGAGGAAGCCGATGCGCTGCACGTTGGTGTGCCGGTCCTCGCGGCTGAAGCCGAGGCCCGCCGAGATGAACTCGCGGATCTCGTCGCCGTCGAGCACCTCGACGAGGTGGCCCTCCTCGCGCAGCCGGCCGGCCAGCTCGTACGCGATGGTGGTCTTGCCGGCACTCGGCAGACCCGTGAGCCAGACGGTGGCTCCGGTCGTCACTTGGTTCTCCTGATCCGTAGAAAGCACATGCGTCGGTGTCGAAGGCACCCGCGTCGAAGGCGTGGCCGCGGTCACTCGTGCAGCCCGCACTCGGTCTTCCCGCGCCCCGCCCAGCGGCCGGCGCGTGCGTCCTCGCCCTCCAGGACCCGGCGGGTGCAGGGCGCGCAGCCGACGGACGCGTAGCCGTCCATCAGCAACGGGTTGGTGAGGACGCCGTGTTCGGCCACGTACGCGTCCACGTCGTCCTGGGTCCAGCGGGCGATGGGGGAGATCTTGACCTTCTGGCGCTTCTCGTCCCAGCCGACGACCGGGGTGCCCGCCCGGGTCGGGGACTCGTCGCGGCGCAGTCCGGTCGCCCAGGCCGCGTACTTGGTGAGGCCCTGCTCCAGCGGCTGCACCTTGCGGAGCTTGCAGCACAGGTCCGGGTTACGGTCGTGGAGTTGAGGGCCGTACTCGGCGTCCTGCTCGGCGACCGTCTGGCGCGGGGTGAGCGTGATGACGTTGACGTCCATCACGGCCTCGACGGCGTCGCGGGTGCCGATGGTCTCCGGGAAGTGGTAGCCGGTGTCGAGGAACACCACGTCGACACCGGGCATCGCGCGGGAGGCGAGGTGGGCGACCACCGCGTCCTCCATCGAGGAGGTCACGCAGAACTGTTTGCCGAAGGTGGCGACCGCCCACTGGAGGATCTCCAGCGCGGAGGCGTCCTCCAGGTCACGGCCCGCCTGCTCGGCCAGGGCTTTCAAGTCGTCGGTCGGGCGCGCTTTCTGAGTCGTCGTCATATCTCGTCATCCCCTGCTTCGGTCTGCTGGAGACCCCGGGCGAGAAGCCCGAGGAACTTCAGCTGAAAGGCCCGATTGCATGCCGCGCATTCCCATGCGCCGTGGCCCTGCTCGCTGGGACGCAGGTCCTCGTCGCCGCAGTAGGGGCAGTAGAAGGGGGCGGCCCGCTCGCTCACGAGAGGGCCTCCTCGCTGGCGCGCGTGGCCCAGGCGGCGAACCGCTCGCCGTCCTCGCGTTCCTGCTGGAACCGGGTGAGGACCCGCTCGACGTAGTCGGGCAGTTCCTCCGAAGTGACCTTCAGGCCACGGACCTTGCGGCCGAAGCCGGCCTCCAGACCGAGGGCGCCGCCGAGGTGCACCTGGAAGCCCTCGACCTGCTCGCCCTGGTCGTTGAGGACCAACTGGCCCTTGAGACCGATGTCCGCGACCTGGATACGGGCGCAGGCGTTCGGGCAGCCGTTGATGTTGATGGTGATGGGCTCGTCGAACTCGGGGATGCGGCGCTCGAGTTCGTCGATGAGCGTGATGCCGCGCTGCTTGGTCTCGACGATCGCGAGCTTGCAGTACTCGATGCCGGTGCAGGCCATGGTGCCGCGCCGGAAGGGAGACGGCTTGGCGGTGAGGCCCAGTGCCTCCAGGCCCTCCACCAGCGAGTCGATCTGGTCCTCCGCCACATCGAGCACGATCATCTTCTGCTCGACCGTGGTGCGCAGCCGGCCCGAGCCGTGCGCCTGGGCCAGTTCGGCGATCTTCGTGAGCGTGGTGCCGTCGACGCGGCCGACGCGCGGGGCGAAACCGACGTAGAACAGGCCGTCCTGCTGGCGGTGGACGCCGACGTGGTCGCGCCAGCGGGCGACCGGCTGGGCGGGGGCCGGGCCGTCGACGAGCTTGCGCCCCAGGTACTCGTCCTCCAGGACCTGGCGGAACTTCTCCTGGCCCCAGTCGGCGACGAGGAACTTCAGGCGGGCGCGGGTGCGCAGCCGCCGGTAGCCGTAGTCGCGGAAGATGCCGATCACGCCGGCCCAGACGTCCGGGACCTCGTCCAGCGGGACCCAGGCGCCGAGCCGGACGCCGATCTTCGGGTTGGTGGACAGACCGCCGCCGACCCACAGGTCGAAACCGGGGCCGTGCTCGGGGTGGTTCACGCCGACGAACGCGATGTCGTTGATCTCGTGGGCGACGTCCAGGAGCGGCGAGCCGGAGATCGCGGTCTTGAACTTGCGCGGCAGGTTGGAGAATTCCCTGGTGCCGATGTAGCGGCTGTGGATCTCGTCGATCGCCGGGGTGCCGTCGATGATCTCATCCTCAGCGATGCCCGCGACGGGCGAGCCGAGGATCACGCGGGGCGTGTCACCGCAGGCCTCGGTGGTGGAGAGACCGACCGCCTCCAGGCGGTTCCAGATCTCGGGCACGTCCTCGATGCGGATCCAGTGGTACTGCACGTTCTGCCGGTCGGTGAGGTCGGCCGTGCCGCGCGCGAACTCCTGCGAGATCTCGCCGATCACCCGCAGCTGGTCCGTGGTCAGCCGGCCGCCGTCGATCCGGACGCGCAGCATGAAGTACTTGTCGTCCAGCTCCTCCGGCTCCAGGATCGCGGTCTTGCCGCCGTCGATCCCGGGCTTGCGCTGGGTGTACAGCCCCCACCAGCGCATACGGCCGCGCAGGTCGTTCGGGTCGATCGAGTCGAAGCCGCGCTTGGAGTAGATCGTCTCAATGCGTGTCCGCACATTGAGACCGTCGTCGTCCTTCTTGAACTGCTCGTTGCCGTTGAGGGGGGTGAAGTGTCCGGCGGCCCACTGACCCTCACCGCGGTGACGGCTCACCTTGCGGCGGGGCGCTGCGGCTGCAGGGTTCTCGGGGGTGGCGGCCATGGTTCTACGTCCTCCGGGACAGGCGGGTGATCGGCTCTGACCTGCGTCTACGGGCGCATGCGGGCATACGCGCGCATCTTTGCGCAGTATGAGGCAGATACGGGGAAATCCGGCGGTGCTGCGGCTCGGCTAGACGGCCGGACAGATGGCGCTGGACATGCGGCCGAGGTCGACGTGCCGCCGACTCACCAAGGCAATTCCAGTTCCGGACATGACGGAAGCGTGTCACGGCATTCTGGACACAGTCCAGCTTCGTCCGCCATGCGGACACCCTGGTCCCGCTATGTGAGACGAGGGTGTCGTCGGTCACAAGGCGCGCACGGCGTCTTGTCGGCGCAGGTCAGGCGCGGTAGGCGCCCGGCCAGGGGCCAGGAGTGGGTGCCTGGGTCACCTCCTCGACCTGCGTGTCGAAGAGCTTGAAGCCCCGGCGCTGATAGTTGTCCATCGCGTGCACGCCGTCCAGGCTGCACGTATGCAGCCAGACCCGCTTGGTAGGCGCCCGCCCAGGCCAGCGGTCCGCGAGGTCCCAGGCGCGGGCGGCGCCGTACGCGAGGAGATGGCCGCCGAGGCGGCGGCCGCGGAAGGCGGGGACCAGGCCGAAGTAGACGATCTCGACGGCCCCGTCGTCCTGCGGCTCCAGTTCCACGTACCCGCCGGGCGTGCCCCGGTCGTACACGACCCAGGTCTCCACGCCCGGCCGGTCCAGGTGCTCCTGCCACTGCGCGAACGTCCAGTGCAGCCGGTCGATCCAGAGGATGTCCCCGCCCACGGACGCGTACAGAAAGCGGCTGAACTCGGGGGAGGGAACCTCGGAGCGGACGATCCGCACGTCCCCCTCCGGCGCGATGGCCGGGAGGAGGTCGCTCGGGTCGGTCTGCTCCAGGGACCAGGTGGTCACCGGGATGTTCGTCATGCCCGTCAGGGAATCATCCGGCCAGTGGATCTGTCGATCAGCTGATCAACCGAGCGAGCTGTCGATCGAGTCCAGCGGCAGCGCGAACAGCATCCGCCCGGAAACCGACCAGACCTCGCCGGTCTCCTGCCAGTAGGAGAGGGAGTCGGTCTGCGGGCTCCAGCACTGGTGCGTCTCGTCCGCCCCGCACTCGGTGGCCTTGGCGCCGCGGGTGTCCTGGCGCCACATCGAGCCCCGGTCGCCGTCCGTCCCGGCCGCGCCGCCCACGTACCAGGCGGACCCGATCGCGAGTACGCCCCCGGCGCCGTCGACCTTCGTCGTGTACGCGTCCTCGGCCGTCGCGCGCCCCGCGGAGTCGGTGGCGAGCAGCCCCGCACGCGCGGGATCCCGGCTGAAGGGATAGCGCCACAGATGCTTCGCCCCGCTCGCGACCAGACTGTCAGGGACCGTGCTCCGGTCCAGCGAGAGACCCACGGGACGTACGGCCGCCTCGCCGCCGGCCAGCCGGTACGACCCGACCGCGGGCAGCACGTACCGGTACCCGGCGGCCGACCAGCCGTCCCGCACCCGGCCGACCGCGGAGGCCGTCACCGTGGTGCGCTGGATGCGGTTCATGTCGTACACGTACAGCGCGTCGCGGTTCCCGCTCGTGGTGGTGACCAGGAGTTTGTCCTGGTACCAGACCATCCCGGAAACCTTGGAGGCGAGCCCGCGGTAGTTGCGGCCACCGTCCGTCGGTACGGCCAGGAGGGCCCAGGTGTAGGTGAGATGCGCGGTGTCGGCGGCGTTCACGAAGGCGACCTTGGCCAGGCCGCGGGTGTTCGCGCTCCAGCCGGAGAGGATCACGCGGTTCGAACCCCACCAGCCGTCCTCGTCGGCGTCGCCCGAGGTGGTGACCGAGCGGGGCGTCCAGGCCGGGTCGGCCGCGTCGCCGCTGTCCCAGCAGTACGCGCGGGTCGCCGCCGGTTCGACGGGCAGTGCCGACTTCTCGTCGGTCGTGCAGTCCGCGGCGTCCCGCAGGGTGTGGTCGGCGCTCTCCAGGACGGTGCCGACGCCCACCGGGCGGCCCATCGCCGAGGCGAGCCGGTCCAAGGACCGCTGTGGCTCCAGTCTCTCCCGCAGCTGCAACGCGCTCAGATCGGAGGCCGAGGTGAGCGGCTTCAGCGCCCCCGGATCGGAACCGACCGTCGCCTGCGAGGCGCTGATCATCGTCGCTGCCGCGGTGAGGCCGAGCGCGGCCCCGGCCAGCACGGCGCGCAGCGCCCTGCCCCGCCTGCGCCGGCGATGTCGCCCACGTGCACTCATAGTGTCCTCCCGAGGCGAGCCAACTGCGCCTGGTGATCCGTGCGTTGACCAGGGAGCAGGTGGGGTGGCCCGTAGGGGGATGCTACGGCAGTCATGGCCCCCTCATGGCTAAGACCCCGCAAATATGCGGAAGATGCAGTCGGACGCGCCTTTTGCGCCACCTGTCCGCAGCAGCGCCCCGACCGGCGCCTCCGCCTCCGTCCGGGTCCCGCCGTCCGGGCCACGGCCCATAAACCGACGTCCCCGCTACGGCACTTGGACCGACGTCCGCCCCCTGGTCACCCCGGGTGCCGTCGAGTGCGGCAGCAACTCGCGCGGGTCGTCCGGCAGCAGCACCTCGATCTCCGCGTCCTCGCGGAAGCGGTACGGCCGGTGCTCCAGGAACGCCCCGAGATAGCGCCGTACCCGCGACATCTCGGCACGCACCGTCACCGTGCGGCCGGGGTCGCCGAACATGTCCTCGGCCAGGGCCGCGGCGCTGCGGCCGGTGCGGTGCAGGGCCAGGAGGTAGAGCAACTCGGCGTGCCGGGGGCTCAGTTCGTGAGTCCAGGAGCCCGCGCTGCCGGAGACCGTCACCGACCAGCGGCGCGGCTGCGCCAGGTCGAGGGCGATGCGGGTGGCGGCGCCGGGCCCCGGTTCGTCGGCGGCGCGGATCAACCAGCCCCCGGCCAGCGGCTCCAGGGAGCACAGCCCGAGCGAGGGCAGCCAACGGCGGCCCCCGGAGGGCGACTTGGGCAGCGCGATCCGCTTCACGTACGGCATCCCGGTGACCGCGGCGGTCCAGCCGTCCCGGTCCACCACCAGGGCCCGGCCGCCGATGCGGGGCAGGATCGGCGCGGCCACCGCGCGGAGCCGCTCCAGCGAGGTCATGTGCAGCTCGCGCAGCCGGGCCTCGGCGAGTTTGGCCACCGAGTCGACCCAGGCGAGGGTGGCCGGGTGCATGGTCTCCAGCGGGCCGCTGACATCGACGACACCGATCAGCCGGCCGTCCCTGGGGTCGGTGATCGGGGCGCCCGCGCAGGTGAACGCGGCCAGCGCGCGCGAGAGATGCTCGCCGGCGAAGACCTGCACGGGCCGCCGTACGACCGCCGGGGTGCCCAGGCCGTTGGTGCCGACGACGTCCTCGCGCCAGTCGGTGCCCACCTCGATGCCGACCTCGTCGGCCTTGCGCAGCACGGCGGCGCTGCCCTCCCGCCACAGCGCGCGGCCCTCGTCGTCGGCGATCAGCACGATGTGGTGGGCGGCGTCCGCGACCGACACCAGACCCTCCCGCAGCACCGGCAGGACGTGCCGCAACGGGCTTGTGCCGCGCCGCCGTTCGACCTCCTCACGGGAGAGCAGCCCGGTCCGCAGATCGTGGTCGGGGTGGGTCCCGCCGCGTAACGCGCGCTCCCAGGACTCCTCGATCACCGGGCGCGGAGCGGTGCGGACGCGCTGTCCGAAGGGCGTGGCGTGCCGGGCGTCGCTCAACATCCGGGCCGTCCGCGCCGCGTCGAGGGTGGTGCGCCGCGGCAGTCCGGCCGGCGGGTTCGCCATGGGTCCTTCTCTCCGGTCCCGTATCGACTGTTGGTCTCATAGTGCCGCTCCGCGGTGACGGAGGGAGACAGTCCGGACACAGAAGCGGCCAAGTTGCAACCCTCTGCAACCCTGGTGAACAGCCGTACGGTGTCTGAAACTTGTTCCAGCTGCGAGGGTGGTGCCGTGTCGGCGCAGCACCACCCTCGCGTTGTGCCGGTGCGCTTCAGACCGCAGGCCGGGCCCGTTCCGCGATCGACGTCAGGTCCAGGCTCGGCGGCAGGGTGCCGAAGGCGGAGCCCCAGTCGCCGCCCAGCCGGGAGGCGCAGAACGCGTCGGCGACCTCCGGCGGCGCGTGCTGGACGAGCAGCGCCCCTTGCAGCACCAGCGCCATCCGCTCGACCACGCGCCGGGCGCGGCCCTCGATGCCCTCCAGGTCGGCGAACTCGGTGAGCAGGTTCTTCATCGCCCCGTCCAGCCGGTGATCGGCGCCGCGCACCCGGCCGACCTCGACGAGGAAGGCGTTCAGTGCCTGCGGTTCGCGCCGCAACGCCCGCAGTACGTCCAGGGCCTGGATGTTCCCGGCGCCCTCCCAGACGGAGTTGAGCGGGGACTCCCGTACCAGGCGCGGCAGTCCGGACTCCTCGACGTATCCGTTGCCGCCCAGGCACTCCGCCGCCTCGACCGCGACCGGCGAACAGCGCTTGGTCACCCAGTACTTGGCGGCCGGCACCGCCAACCGCAGGAACGCCAGCTCCTGTTCACCACCGTCGTCGTAGGCCGCCGCGAGCCGCAGCGCGAGCGTGGTGGCCGCCTCCGACTCCAGGGCGAGGTCGGCCAGCACGTTGCGCATCAGCGGCTTGTCGAGGAGCTTGCCGCCGAACGCCTCGCGGTGGGTGGCGTGATGGACGGCCTGCGCGACGGCCTGCCGCATCAGACCGGCCGAGCCGAGCACACAGTCGAGCCGGGTCGCCGCGACCATCCCGATGATGGTCCGCACCCCGGCCCCCTCGTCCCCGACCCGGCGCGCCCAGGTGCCGTCGAACTCGACCTCGGCGGAGGCGTTCGACCGGTTGCCCAGCTTGTCCTTGAGCCGCTGGAGGAGGAACACGTTGCGGGTGCCGTCCGCCAGCACCCGGGGGACCAGGAAGCAGGTGAGCCCGCCGGGCGCCTGGGCCAGCACGAGGAAGCCGTCGGACATCGGCGCCGAGCAGAACCACTTGTGGCCGGTCAGCCCGTACGTCCCGTCCTCGGCGAGCGGACGTGCCTCCGTCGTGTTGGCGCGGACGTCGCTGCCGCCCTGCTTCTCCGTCATGCCCATCCCGAAGACCACCCCGGCCTTGAGATGGGCGGGCCGCAGCTCACGGTCGTAGACCATGGACGTCAGCCGGGGCTCCCACTCGGCGGCGAGCGCGGGGTCGGCGCGCAGGGCGGGCACCGCCGCGTGGGTCATCGACAGCGGGCAGCAGTTGCCCGCCTCGACCTGGGTCCAGACGACGAAACCCGCGGCCCGCCGCACATGTCCGGCGGGGCGGTTCCAGGCGGCGGTCAGCCCGGCCGCCACGCCCTTGCCGAGCAGCCGGTGCCAGGCCGGATGGAACTCGACCTCGTCGATCCGGTGGCCGTAGCGGTCGTGGGTGCGCAGGCCCGGGGGGTTGTCGTTGGCCTGCGCACCCCACTCCTGGAGCTGGGCCGAGCCGGCGGCGCGGCCCAGCGCGGAGAGGTCGTCCCGGACCTCGTCCAGCAGTCCGGGTGCCGTGTGCCGCTCCACCGCCTCCGTCAGGACGCGGTCGGTGGTGAAGACGTCGTGTCCGACCAGTGGGGGAGCCTGGTTCGTCACGGTGTGGGTGGTGCGTGCCATGGCTGGAACCTACCCGTGGGGACGGCGGTGGTCGGGATCTCCACCTGCGGGTGCTCTGGATCTCCACCCTGACACAACCGCCGTCACGGACGTCAGGCCGAGCGGGACATGGCCGCCAGCATCGCGGTCTCGGGCACCTCCTCCTCCAGCCAGCCGGTGCGGTAGACGGTGTCCAGATAGCGTTCGCCCAGGTCAGGAGCGATCGCCACCGCCGTGGTGCCGTGCCGGCCGTTGCGGGCGAGCCACTGTTCGGCCCCGCTGACGACCGTGCCGGTGGACCCGCCGAACAGGAAGCCCCGCGCGGCCAGCCGACGGCAGGCCAGCACGGTGTCCGGCTCCTCGACATGGATCACGTCGTCGATGTACGACGTGTCGAGGAAGGCCGCCCCCACGCTGGTGCCCAGCCCGGGGATCATCCGGGGCCTCGCCTCCCCGCCGAAGGTGACCGAGCCGACGGCGTCCACGGCGACGATCCGCACCCGGCGCCGCCACTGCCAGAACCAGCGTGCGCAGCCCATCAGCGTCCCGGTGGTGCCGGCGCCGACGAACAGCACGTCCAGCTGCGGGAACCGGCGGGCGATGGCGGGTGCCGTGGTGCGGTAGTGCGCCCGCCAATTCCCCTGGTTCGTGTACTGGTTGAGCCACACGTACCGGTCGTCGGAGGCGCACAGCGCCCGCACGTACGCGATCCTGGCGCCCAGGAAACCGCCGTGCGCGTCGGGCTGGTCGACGACGTGGACCCGGCTGCCGAGCGCCTCCATCAGCTGCACCGTGGGTACGTTGCAGCGTCTGTCGGTGATGCAGAGAAACCCGTATCCGCGGCTCGCCGCGAGCACGCTCAGTGCCACCCCCAGGTTGCCGGACGACGACTCGACCAGCACCGAGCCGGGCCGCAGGATGCCGGCCCGCTCGGCGGCGTTCACCATCTCGGTGGCGGCCTTCAGCTTGACCGAGCCGGCGAAGTTGAACCCCTCGCACTTCAGATAGAGCGGTAGTTCCAGTGCTGCCCGCAGGTCGACGTAGAGGTCGTCCTCGTTGAACTCCGCGGGATCGGAAATAACAGCCATGTTTTCCCCCTAGTGGTGCGCCACGATCGCCGTCAGCCGTACCGGCGCAGCTCGTGGAAGAACCCGTCGACGACGTGGAGTTCGCCCCGTCGAACCACTTCGTCATGGACGAACCTGCCGACCGCGAGGTCGAGCACCCCCAGCCCGAAGGGCGAGAACACCACCGTCCGGTCGGTCGGTACGCTCACGCGGCCTGTCAGTACGTCGTCCAGCGTGCCGTCGATGAACTCCCGCCCCCCGGTGACCTGTTCGGCCAGGTGCGGTGACGTGTCGGCCTTCAGACAGTGCTCGACGTCGTCCACGAAGTTCGCGGACGCGAGCAGGACCGCCGGGTCGAGATCCCGCAACGACACGTGCAGGACCAGCGGATGATGGTCGAACCAGGCCGGATCGTGCACATGCGGCGAGCCGGCGATCGTCGCGAACACCAGCAGGTCGCTGGAGCGGACAAGACCTTCGATCTTGTCGTGCACCGCGACCCGCCCCGTCGCGCCCGACCGCTCCAGATATCCCCGGAACCCCTCCGCACTGTCCGCGGACAGGTCGTACACACCCGTCTCCTCGAACTCCCAGCCGGTGGCCCGGAGATGGGTGTGGATGTAGCGGGCGATCAGGCCCGTCCCCACGAACCCGACCCGCGGCGGCCGTGTCCGCCCCTGGCTGAGCCTGTCGGCCGCGAGCGCCGCCGAACTCGCCGTTCGGGTCGCGCTGATCACCGAACTTTCCAGGCAGGCGTACGGATAGCCGGTGTCCGGGTCGTTGAGGATCAGCACCGCCGAGGCCCTGGGCAGCCCCGACCCGGTGTTCCCCGGGAAACTGGAGATCCACTTCAGGCCGTCCACCCGCGACGGCCCCCCGAGCGACGCGGGCAGCGCGATGATCCGGGACGACGGACGGTCCGGGAAGCGCAGGAAGTACGACGGCGGGTTCACCGACTCGCCCGCGCCGTGCAGCCGGTAGGTGGCCTCCACGAGGGCGCCGATCTCCGACTCCCGCCCGGTCAGGGCCTGTTGGACCTGTTCGCCGCTGATGACCGCGAACGACGGTGTGTCGGTGCTCATGCCGCCCTCCCGCCGGCCGACGGGGCGAGGTCCGTCAGGCGTACCGGATCGCCGAGCCCGGCGAGCACCTCGCGCGGCCCCTCGAACGGCTCCCTGCCGTGCGCGGTACGGATGTTGTCCACGAGCAGCAGATCCCCGGAGCGCCACGGCTCGCGCCGGACGTGCCGGTCGTAGGCCTCGTTGATGGTCGTCACGATGCCCGCGTCGATCGGATCGCCGTTCCCGAAGCGGGTGTTGAAGGGCAGTGCGTCGGCGCCGTAGACGTCGACCAGGTATTCGCGCACCTCGGGCTCCATCGTCCATTCGTTCAGGAAGGCGATCTGGTTGAACCAGCAGCGGCGGCCGGTGACCGGGTGGCGGAGCACGGCGGCGCGGCGCTGGCGGGTGCGCAGCGAGCCGTCGTGGTGCCAGGCGAACTCGATGCCCTGGGTGCGGCAGTAGCGCTCCACGACGGCCCGGTCGTCGGTGCCGAAGGCCTCGGCGACCGACGCCCCGATCTCCTCGTGGTACGTCCGCGTCAGCAGCCAGCCCTCCCGCTCGAACCGCTCGACGAGCGGCGCGGGCAGCGACTGGAGTACGGCCTCGGCGTCGGCGACCGGGGTCGCGCCGCCCTGTGTCGGCGCCTCCAGACAGGCGAAGAGCAGCAGGCCGGGGAACTCCAGGGCGTAGCTCAACTCGTGGTGCTGGCACATCGGTTGGTCGGTCGGCCACTTCGTGGCGGAGTACACGCCCTCCGCGTAGGTACGGCGGGGCGCGAACGGCTCCCGGTCCGCCATCAGGGAGTCGGTGAGCCGCCGGAAGACGGTCTCGGCGCCGGCCGGGTCGGCGAGGCCGAGCCCGCGGACCAGGACGCAGCCGTGCTCGGCGACGACGGACCGCAGCGCCTCACGGTGCCGGGCGGCCCAGCCGACCGGGTCCGAGCCGACGTCGGCGTGCAGCAGCGGTGGACTGTCCGGGCTCAGGGCCACGGAGTTGAGCAGCGTCGCGGAAGAGAGCGACATCTCGGTGTTCCTTTCGGTGGTGCTGTCGTTCGTTCGGCCGGGGGTGCGGCTGGACTCAGGAGGAGACCGGCGGGTCCAGCAGTCCGGCCAGGTCCGCGAGGACCGGGTGACGGGTGACGTCCTTGAGGCTGATCGCCCGGTCGAGGGCGACCGCCAGCTTCACCGCGGCCAGCGAGGTGCCGCCGCGGTCGAAGAAGTGGTCCTGGCGGCCGATCCGTTCGGCCGGGATGCCCAGCACCACCGCCCAGGCGGCCGCCAGCCGGCGCTCGGCCGGTGTGTCAGGCCCGTCGCCGACCGCGTCCAGGTCACCGGCGAGCGCGGTCAGCGTCCGGCGGTCGGTCTTGCCGTTGGCGGTCAACGGCAGCGACGCCCGCCAGTGCACGACCGACGGCACCATGTACGCGGGCAGCGACTCGGCGAGCCGTTCGCGCACGGCCGCGGCCTCGACAGGCCGCGCACCCGTGCAGAACGCCACCAGCTGCGTCCCGCGCACCACGACCACCGCGCCGTCCCGCACCCCGTCCACCCGCAGCAGCGCGTTCTCGATCTCGCCGATCTCGATGCGGAAGCCGCGGATCTTCACCTGGCTGTCCCGGCGCCCCAGGAACTCCAGCTTGCCGTCCGGCCGCCAGCGCCCGTGGTCACCGCTGCGGTACAGCCGCTCCCCGGGCCGGTACGGGTCCTCGGTGAACGCCGCCCTCGTCCGCTCGGGATCGTTGACGTACCCCCGGCCGACGCACACACCGGAGAACACGATCTCACCGGGCGCCCCCAGCGGCACGGGCACCAGATCCTCGTCCACGACGTAGACCCGCACGTTGGAGACGGGCCGGCCGAGCGGGACGCGGTCCCCGTCCGGTGCCCGGTCCATGACCTCGTGGTTGGTGTCGTCCGAAGTCTCCGTCAGGCCATAGGCGTTGACGAGCCGCACTCCGGGCCGCGCCGCGAACCAGCGGTCCACGAGTTCCTTCTTCACGGCCTCCCCGGTGACCGACACACAGCGCAGATCGGGGAGTTCACGCGGCTGCCGCTCCAACTCGGCCAGCACGGCCTCCAGATACGACGGCACGACCTGGAGCACGTTCACGCGCCCCGCCTCGATCGTGTCGACGAACCGCGCCACGTCCAGGATCACGTCCTGCCCCACCAGCAGCGTCCGCCCGCCCACGAGCGGCGCGCAGACCAGCTGCCACAGGGAGATGTCGAAGCACTGCGGCGCGGTCTGCGCCACCACCTGCCCGGACCCGATCCCCAGGTCGTCGAGCTTCGCGAACACGTGGTTGAGGAAACCCGCGTGCTCGCACATCGCGCCCTTGGGCTCACCCGTGGAGCCCGACGTGAAGTAGATGTAGGCGAGTTGACCGGGTGAGACCTCGATACCGAGGTCGGTGTCCGAGTGGCCCTCGGCGTACGCCTCGTCGACGTAGAGCGTCCGGTCGGACGGGTCGCCCAGCGCGCCGTCGCTGGCGCGCTCGGTCAACACCAGCTCGCACCCGGCACGTTCGAGAACTCTGGCCACCCGGTCGGCCGGGAAGTTCGGCTCGACGGGCAGGTACACCCCGCCCGCCTTGAACACGGCGAGCACGGCGGCCATCCAGTCCAGGTTCCGCTCCAGCACCACGGCGACGACACCCTCGCGGGTCAGCCCCCGGGAGAGGAGCGCCCGACTCAGCTGGTTCGCCCGGGAGTTGAGCTCCCGGTACGTCCACTGCCGGTCCCCCTGGACGGCGGCGACCGCGTCCGGCTGTGCCGACACCCGCTCCTCGAACAGCTCGTGCACCCGCCGCTCGGGCAGCTCGCGCAGCGGACCCGCCAACTCGTCGAGCTGGAAGCGGAGTTCGGCGTCCGACAGCAGCACCGGCCGGTCCGGCTCGGTGAGCGCGGTCAGGTGATAGCCCGCGATGCGGGCGGCGGCCCCGGCGTCGAGGACGTCGGTGCGGTAGCGCAGCCGCAGCGTGCGGCCGGTGACGCTCACCCGCAACGCCGGGTCCTCCTCGGCGGGTTCGCCGGACAGCGCCCCGAGGACCTTGGCGTGGGCGACTTTCAGTGCGGCGGGCTCGATCAAGAGCCCGTCGGGCAGGGACACTTCGTACTCCGCCACACCTGGCACCGGAGCGAGCGTCCACCGCGGAATGATCTCCATCGTTCTCTTCCCCCTGTTTCCTTCCCCCCACGGCACGAGCCGTCAGGGAGTCATGTGCCGTCCGGCGCGCCGTGGCGCCACTGCCGGATTCCCGCCCCACCGGGACCGCGCAGGCATCTCCTCGCCCTTCATCAGGAAGGAGTCGGCGGCCAGTTCGGCCCCGTCACCCATCGACACGCCGTAGTGGACGAGCGCACCCACCCCGAGGGTGCAGCCGGCGCCGATGGTGATGTGTTCGGACTTGAAGGTGCCGTCCTCCTGCGAGTGGGCCTGCACCTTGGTGTGCGCCGCGAGGGTGCAGTCGTCCCCGATCGCGGTCAGGGTGCGCTCGGTGATGTAGGCGCCGTCGTCGAAGACGCGCCGGCCGATGCGCACGCCCAGCAGCCGCCAGATCACGTTCTTGAACGGCGTCCCGTTGAACACCTGCATATAGGTGTCCGGGATCTTCCACAGCCGCTCGTGCCACCAGAAGTACGGCTCGTAGATCGAGCACAGCTTGGGCTCCAGCGGCCGGAACCGGCCGATCAGGCGCTCCGCCAGCACGTAGTAGCCGGCGGTGAAGCCGAGCCCGAGCATCAGGGACGCGCCGATCAGCAGCCCACCGCCGATGCCCTCACCCCCGTACAGGTCGATGGCGGCGAAGCCGACCACGGTGAGCACGAACCCGTGCAGCCAGCGCACGAACAGGAACAGGCCCATCGAGCGCAGGTTGTAGCGGTTCTTCGCGCTCAGCCGGCGGTTCAGCTCGTCGCCCTCGCGCAGGTGGTCGAAGCGGCTGTCGCGTTCCACCGAGCGCGGGATCTCGAAGCACGGCGAGCCGAGCAGGCCCACGCCCTCGCGGATCTCGCCGTCGATCGGCACCATCACCTTCGTGGCGAGCAGGCAGTTGTCGCCGGTGCGGCCCCCCGAGGGGTAGGCGATGTGGTTGCCCAGGAAGTTGCGCGGCCCGATCACAGCGCGCGACAGCCGGAACGACGTACTGGAGAAGTCCGCGTTGACGATCGACAGACCGTCGGCGACCATCGTGCCGGTTCCCACGGTGGCCAGATACGGCGTCTCGTGCTGCACCTCCGAACCGAAGTTGGAGCCGGTCTGCTCCACCACACCGAGGTCGTAGCCGATGGCCCGCAGATACCCGGTGATGTACGAGCTGTCCCCGCACAGCCACTTGAAGAACTTCAGGTTGGTCATCCGCGCGACCGAGCGCTGCACCGAGTAGTGGAAGCCGTACAGCGGATACACCCGGTCGGGGCGCAGCAGCGGACGGAGCAGCCTCGGTACCAGTGACACGGCGGCGAAGCCGAGCACCACGAACCCGACGAACGCCGCCAGTGACAGGGCCAGCGCCTCGCCGTAGAACCGGGCGGAGTTGAGGTCCTTGGTGTTCGGATCCAGCAGGTGGTCGAGGGCCGGGGCCACGGTCAGCAGCATGTAGGTGCCGCCGATCGCGAGCGGGACGTAGACCAGCAGCACCTGGAGGAACGCGGCCAGGCCGTAGCCGAAGCGGCGCGCTGTCGAGCAGTCCGCGTGCGGGATCCGGACGTAGTCGACGTCCGTGGGCTCCGCCGGCGAGCCGTGCACGCGCTGCCCCGCAGGGACCGCGGCGCCGTCGTACAGGGCGGAGGAATGGCCGAGTTGGGACCCGTCGCCCATGACGGTGCCGATGTCGAGGACGGTCTTCTCGCCGACGTACACCTCGCTGCCGAGCGTGACCCGGCCGGTGCGGATACGGCCGGCTCGTGCCTGGTAGCAGAGGAAGAAGGCGTCCTTGCGGATGACCGTTCCGTCTCCGATGGTCAGCAGGTCGGTGCAGACCGGTACGGAATGGGACAGGATCGTGACGCCCTTGCCGATCCGGGCGCCCAGGGCGCGCAGATACAGGACGTAGAGCGGGTTGCCGGCGAACAGGATCATCGGGTTGGCGTGCAGGAGGGCCTTGACGGTCCAGAACCGGACGTAGGCGAGGCCCCAGACCGGGAATTCGGTCTCCTTCCAGCGGCCCACAAGAACCCACTTGGCCACCACCGGCACCGTGCACACACCGATGAACACCGCGCCGCCGAATATCGCGGACCGCAGATATACCTGGACCACTCCGTCACCGGAGGAAACCCATTCGTATCCCTGGCCCGTGACCGTCCCGGCAAGCACGCAATACAGCGCGAAAACCAGGAACTGAAGCATCCCGCACAGCAGATAGCGGGCCGTGCTCCCGGCCGGCGGCGCCTCCGCCTCGACCGGTGCGACGGGCTCGGGTGTGTCGGCGAGCGCCGCCGCCAGACTGCGGATCGTCGGATATCCGTAGACGTCCCGCATCGACACCGACGGCAGATCCTCGCGCTTCCTGACCCGGGCGCAGAAGTGCGCCATCACCAGCGAGTTGGCGCCCAGGTCGTCGAAGAAGTGACTGTCGAGGGGTATGTCTTCCTTGCGTACGACACCGGCCAGGACCTCCGCGAGGACGGTCTCGGTGACGGTGCCGGGTTTTCCCACCACGTGGCTCCTTGTTACTGATCGTCGTCTTTGAATTGTCAAAGACGAATACGGTGGAGTCGCGCCCGATGTTCACGGCAGAGGAATATCAATGAGCACGCGAAACGGGTGTGGTGAATGGGAATTCGTGAGAATGGAGTTCCGCATTGTGTACAGAGTTGCCATTTGTACGAGGCTCTGGTCCTGAGCCTTTTGATTCCCCCGAGTCGTGTGCGCTGACGTCGCCCCAACGCGCGCAACGAATGCAGTCCGGATTATTTCTGGACATTCTAGGACGGGTCAAGGCCGTTTCGGTCAATGGCGCTTTTTCGTCTTCGCCGGCCGGGGGGCGGGTCAACATGAATTGACGGCCGAAGTCCTCACCGGGCCACTCTGTGAAACGGCCGTCGAAATATCGAATGCGGCTTCGATTCTCGGTGTGATTATTTTCGGCCATCGCGAGCATGACACGACCGTCCCCGAGGGCGTCCCGCCCGGCCGGCGACCCCGGGGGACGAGTGCATCCCGGCGCGGCGGATACCTTTAGGGCGTGCAGTCAGCAAGTGAACCCCCCGAGCGGCCCTCCAGCCGGTTCCACCGGGCGCGTGCCCTCTACCGGAACGTCTCCAAGCGCAGGACCGCCTGGCTGCTGGTCAAGGACACCGTCAACTCCTGCATGGAGTACCGCATCCTGGGCCTCGCGGCCGAGGCCGCGTTCTTCACGCTGCTGTCCGTGCCGCCGCTCCTGCTGAGCCTCATCGGCCTGCTCGGCTACGTCGACAGCTGGACCGGCGCCGACAGCATCGCCGGCCTGGAGAACAACATCCTCGAGGCGTCCCGCACCGTCCTGTCCGACAAGGGCGTGCACGAGATCGCCCAGCCGATCCTGCACGACGTGATGAAGGGCGGCCGGCCCGACGTCATCTCCATCGGCTTCCTGTTCGCCCTGTGGTCGGGCTCCCGCGCGGTCAACGTCTTCATCGACACCATCACCGTCATGTACGGCCTCGACGGTGTCCGCGGGCTCGTCAAGACCCGCATCGTGTCCTTCGCCCTGTTCGTCGCGGCCCTGCTGATCGGCTCGGTCGCGCTGCCGCTCATGGTGGCCGGACCGGACGCCGTGGTGAACGTGGTGCCGTGGTCGGAGACGGTCGTCCAGGTCCTGTACTGGCCGGTTGTCATCGTCCTCTCCATCGTCTTCCTGACGACGCTGTACCACGTGTCCGTCCCCGTCCGCTCCCCGTGGATCGAGGACGTGCCCGGCGCCCTGGTCGCCCTCGCCATGTGGGTCCTCGGCAGCTACCTGCTGCGCATCTACCTCACCAGCACGGTCGAGGGCCCCACCATCTACGGCTCCCTGGCCGCACCGGTCGCAGTCCTCCTCTGGATCGGCGTCTCCGCGTTCGCCGTGCTCGTCGGCGCCGCCGTCAACGCGGCCATCGACCGCGTCTGGCCGGCCGCCGCGACCGCCGCCGCCCGCGCCGCCAACGAACGCCGCCAGGACGAGCAGGTCGCCGAGTACGTCGCCCGCATGGCCGCCGTCCGCTCCCACGACGGCGAGGACGACGACGACCCCGACGACTCCTACATGCCCTCCGAGTTCCCGGAACGCTGGTCCCGCTTCCTCCCTCCGGAGGACGTCACGTCACGGTTGCGCACGCATGCAAAGAGCACCCACAAGGGAACCGGGGACTCTCAATCGCCGGACAAGTAAAACGTCCCTGAAAGGGGCGCGGGGAACGGCGCGACCAGCCACAACGGACTCGCAGCCTACGGACCGGCCGACCAGCCACAACGAACCCGCAGCCTAAGCACCGGCCTTCCACGCGCCCGCCGCCGCAGCCTCCCGCACGAACTCCGAGAAGTCCCGCGGCTCCCGCCCCAGCACCTCCTGAACCCCCTCGGAGAGATACGAGTTCCGCCCATCGAGCAGCGACTCGAACAACTCCACCAGGAACTCCACCTCCTCCGCCGGCACCCCGAACCCCGCGAGACGCTCCCCGTACTGACGGGCAGACACCGCCCGGTACGTCAGCCGGCGCCCCGTCACCGCAGCGATCTCCGCGACCGCCTCACCGAACGTCAGCAACCGCGCCCCGGACACGGTGATCGCCTGCCCGACATACCGGTCCCCGCCAGTCACCGCCGCGACGACCACGTCCGCGATGTCCCGCACATCGACGAACGGCTCCCGCACTGAACCACCGGGGAACACCAGTTCCCCACTCTCCCGCAACCCCTCCACCAGCGGCCCCTCGCTGAAGTTCTGCGCGAACCACGACGCCCGTACGACCGTCCAGTCCGCCCCCGACCCCCGCAGCGCCTCCTCGGTCGGCCGCGCCCGCTCCTCACCCCGGGACGACAGCAGCACCAGCCGCCGTACGCCCAGCCCGACCGCCTCCTGCGCGAGCAGCCCCACCGCGAGTCCCGCGTCCGGCGCCCCGACGTCCGAGGGATACACCAGGTACGCCGCATCCGCACCCCGCAGCGCATCCGCCCACGTCGACCGGTCCGCCCAGTCGAACCCCCGCGCCCGCGAGGCCGCCCGTACGGTGAGTCCCGCGGCCCGCGCGGCCTCCGCCACCCGGCGCCCGGTACGCCCCGAAGCACCGGTCACCACAATCGTCATGTTCTGTGCATTCTGTGTCATGCCATCCAGTCAACGCCCCCGCGCGAGCACGGACCATCGCTGAACGGCTCATTCCCATAATCGCCCGTCTACGCTGGCCACATGGACGCCCTCGCAGGCCTTCTGGAGGGTCCACGCGCGCGTGGCGCCTTCATGATCCGCGCGTGCTTCGACCCGCCGTGGGCGGTACGCGTCGAGGACCGTGCCCCGCTGACGGTCATGCTCATGGTCCGCGGCGACGGCTGGATCACCCCGGACACGGGGGAGCGGATACGGCTGCGGTCCGGCGACCTCGCCATCGCCCGCGGCCCGGACCCGTACACCTGCGCAAACGCCCCCGACACCACCCCGCAGGCCCTGATCCTGCCCGGCGGCGAGTGCCACTACCCCGACGGCACCCCCCTCAAGGGCTCCATGGACCTCGGCGTCCGCACCTGGGGCGACCGCCCCGACGGCTCCACGGTGATGCTCATCGGCACCTACCTCATGCGCGGCGAGATCAACGGCCGTCTGCTGGACGCCCTCCCGCCGTTGCTCTCCCTCCCCTCCGAGGTGTGGGAGTGCCCGCTGACCCCGCTCCTCATGGAGGAGATCGTCCGCGACGAACCCGCCCAGGAGGTCGTCCTGGACCGCCTCCTCGACCTGCTCGTCATCGCCGCCCTGAGGGCCTGGTTCTCCCGCCCGGAGGCGGAGGCCCCGGCCTGGTACCGCGCCCTGGCGGACCCCGTCGTCGGCAGGGTCCTGCGCCTCCTCCAGGACGACCCCGCCCACCCCTGGACGGTCGCCTCCCTGGCCGCCGAGGCGGGCGTCTCCCGCGCGGCCCTGGCCCGCCGCTTCACCGACCTGGTCGGCGAACCCCCGATGTCCTACCTCACCGCCTGGCGCCTCGCCCTCACCGCCGACCGCCTCCGCGACACCGAGGACACCATCGGCGCGATCGCGGGACAGGTCGGCTACGGCAGCGCGTTCGCCCTGTCCAGCGCCTTCAAACGGGTCTACGGCGTGAGCCCGCAGGAACACCGGACGCGGGCGGGATAGAAGCGCCGGTGGGCGTAGCCTTTCGACCGTGTACGTGGAGAGGGCGTCCCGGCTGCCGGGCGCGGTGGTCTGGAGCCGCACGATCGAGGCCTCCACCGTCGACCCGGTCCACCCCGTCCTGCCCGACGGCTGCATGGACCTCCTCTGGAACGAGGGCCGCCTGCTGGTCGCGGGCCCCGACACCCGCGCGTACGTCCCCGGGAGCGCACCCGCGCACTGGGCGGGCCTCCGCTTCGGCCCCGGCACCGCCCCCACCTACCTGGGCGTCCCCGCACACGAACTCCGCGACCGCCGGATCGACCTCACCGACCTCTGGCCCGCCGCGACGGTACGCCGCCTGACCATCCGCATCGCCAACTCCCCCGACCCGGCCACCGCGTTGGAGGAACTGGCACTGCACCGCGCCACCGAGACACCCCCACCCGATCCGCTCCTACGACACCTCGTGGCGGCCCTCGACACCGGTCGCCCCGTCGCCGCCACCGCCGACGAACTCGGCCTCGGCGCCCGCCAGTTGCACCGCCGCTCGTTGGCGGCCTTCGGCTACGGCCCCAAGACCCTCGCCCGGGTCCTGCGTCTCCAGCGCGCCCTCGCGCTGGCCCGCGCCGGAGTGCCGTTCGCGGAGACGGCGGCCCGGTCCGGTTACGCGGACCAGGCCCATCTCGCCCGGGACGTCAAGGAGTTCGCGGGGATGCCGCTGGGGCGGCTGCTCGGCCGGGCCGGCTGAGGCAGGCGGCGGCATCGGCTCTAGGCGGACGGCAGCGGGGCGAAGAGGTCCACGCCGTTGCCGTCGGGGTCGTGCACGACGGCGTACCGCTGGCCCCAGAAGGCGTCCCACGGCTTGAGTCCGCCGTGGTGCCCGGCGCCGGTCAACTCCTCGTAGACCAGGTCGACTTCGGCGGGGTCGTCGCAGAGCAGGGCGAGCGCGGCCCGACCGCTGCCGCTGGGCGTCTGCCAACCCGGGTGGAACGAGCGGACGGTGTCCTCCGTGTCCAGCAACAGCCGTAGCCCACCGGGCAGTTGGGCCTCGGCGTGCGGCTGGCTCTCGGCACCCTCGGGGAACCCGAACCCGAGCCGGCGGTAGAAGGCGACAGAGGCGGCCATGTCGGAGACGACCAGGCCGATCGCGTCGAATCGTGGAGTCATGGGGGCAACGGTAGGCGGGGGCGGGCCGGCCGGTCTTGAAGGAATCGGACACGGCGGTCGTGCCGGGGCGGCCGCTCAGCGGAAGGCCACCGGTCCGCGCGGAGTGTCCAGGGTGAAGGAGAGGCCCACCGGCCCGGTCGCCACCGCCAGCTCCGCGCCCACCGCCGACAGCAAGGGGCGGATCTCGTCCGGGACCGGGGCCGTCGCGGTCAGCTCCAGCAGGGGTGCGACGGGCAGGCCCGAGGCGGTCGGATGGGGCGAGGAACTCCAGTCGATGAGGAACGGCACCAGGCCGGAGGGATGCGCCGTGTCCCCGTCGGTGAGCCGCCACTCCAGCAGCGTCCCGTCGGGCCGGCGGCGGCTCATCGCCCGCACCGGCCCGGGGTCGTACCCCTGGACACGGGCCGCCGCGACCGCCGCGTCCAGGTCGGGCGGGGAGACCGCCCAGGTCACCGTCCGGGCGACGGACAGCCCGTCGACACCGAAGGGACGCGGTCCCGACGGCTCGGACTGCTCCGGGTCAGGACCGATGATCTCCAGGTACCGGGAACCACCCAGCGAGACAAGGTAGTTGCGGGTGCCGAGCCCGACATGCGCGCCGCCCGGGACCGGAGCGATGCCCGTGCGCTCGGTGAACTCGGCGACCGTAGCCGCCAGTTCGGGGGTCGCGAGGACGAGATGGTCGAGGCGTGCGGGAAGGACATTCATCCCCGACGAGGCTACGCGGCGGGACCGTGCCACAGGAGGAAAAAGTCCCTCAACCGCGGAACACCTGTACGGCAGGATGGGCACATGATCCGCACCGCGCGCGCCCTGCCACTGCTGTTGCTGCCGGTGCTGCCCCTGCTGCTCGCAGGCTGCGGCACGGAGCGGGCGGGCGCAGGTGCCGGAACCCCCGAGGCCTCGTCCACCACCGCCGATGTCACCGCCACGTCCGCCGAAATCGCTTCCAGGGCAAGGTCGTTGGGCTTCGACCCCGACCTCGTCCACGTCATCGACCCTCCCGGGTTCACCCTCGCCGAGCAGTCGGTCGGCGTATCGGACGTCGGTCTCTCCATCGCGTACACACAGCTGAAGACCGGTGCCGTGATCACCCTGCGCGTGGAGCCGGGCACGATGACCGACGCGAACTGCGCGACGCAGGCGGCGATCAGCGTGCCCATGACCTGTGTACGCGACGGGAACGCCTGGTACCGCACAGGGGGCGGGGAGATCGAGTACGTGCTGGCGCAGCAGGGCCACCTCGTGCACGTCGGCGCCGAGCGGGGCTCGGTGACCCGCGCGGTCCTGCGCAAGGCCGCCCAGTCCCTCCGCCGCCCGTACAAGAGCGAACTCCTGGTCGTCCTCCCGCCGGCCCACACGGCCACCGCCCCCGTGCAACGCGGCGACCTGCCAGCGAACGGGGACGGGGCGCCCGACAACGAGGTGGGCAAGGGCGGTTGAGCGCACGTCGTGACGGAGGCACAGCGGTGAGGCCCTGAGCCCGGTTCGTCCTGTTCGCAGGAGGGAACCGGGCTCGTCCCGTGGCCGGACCGGCCGGGTCTCGAATGTCGGGATCTTCCAGTGAACCTCTCCCGGGTGGCAGCCGTAGCCGACCACAGCGGGTGGCCCGATGAGCCCCCTGCTGGAGACCGGACAGCCGGCCAGGCACGGGAATGGGAATGGACTGGATGCAGATGTTCGACGGCGCTTCGGGCGCCCGCAAAATGAGACTGCTTCGGCTCTGTCGACGCAATCCGCGACGCATGCTGGTCGTTCCCCTGGACCATCCTCTGACGGACGGGCCCATTGCCGGGGGCGGTTCGGGACTCAACCGGCTGGTCGGTCAGTTGGCGACGAACGGTGCGGACGCCGTGGTCCTGCACAAGGGAAGCGTCCGCCGCGTGGATCCGGCCTGGTTCACTCAGACTTCGCTCATCGTGCATTTGAGTGCGAGCACCGCCCACGCTCCCGATCCCGACGCGAAATGCCTCGTCGCGACCGTCGAGGAGGCGCTGCGTCTCGGCGCCGACGCGGTGAGCGTGCACGTCAATGTCGGTTCCCGGGAAGAGGCCCGGCAGATAGCCGACATGGCGGTGGTCGCGGAAGCCTGCGACCGCTGGAACATTCCGCTGATGGCGATGATGTATCCGAGAGGACCCCGCGTCACCGATCCCCGTGATCCGGCGCTGGTGTCCGCCGCCGTGACGGTCGCGGCCGAACTCGGGGCCGACCTGATCAAGACCTACGCCCTCGAATCCGATGGGGACATGCTGCGCCTGACGGCCTCCTGTCCGGTACCCCTTCTGGTGGCCGGCGGCCCCCGGGTCGGCAATGGGAAAGCCCTGCTGGAATTCGTCGATTCCGCACTCCGGGGCGGTGCGGCCGGTATCGCCATGGGCCGGAACATCTTCGAATCCGACAATCCGGCCGCCACGACACGTGAACTGGCCCGCCTCGTGCACGGAGACGTTCCGCCGCCCGCCCCGCTCGAGTTCTCCACGAAAAGGATGGGAAATCATGAAGCTCACGTGGCTTGATATCCGCGGTGCCGCCGACAAGCAGGCCGTGCTTGAAGAGGCGCTGCACCAGCGGTTGGACGGCATAGTCTCCGACACCCTCGCGGACCTGGGCGACCTGCCCCCTACGGTGAAGAAGGTCTTCCTCCCGCTCGGCGAGGAGCTTCCCGACGATCTCGGTGCGGCCGACGTGGTGATCGTCGACCCGCGCGAGCACGGGACGCCCGCGGAACTCTCGGCGGTGCGTCCGGGAGTCGAGTTCGGACGGTTCGTGGAGATCGTCGACGCGGAGACCCTGGAGGACGCCTGCCAGTCGGCGCGCGCCGAACAGTGGAGCCTGCTGCTGTTCCGTGATCCCACGAAGATTCCGCTGGAGATCGTCATCGCGGCCGCCGCCGGTGCCGAGGGCAGCCTGATCACGGTCGCCGGGGACGTGCCGGAGGCGGAGATCATCTTCGGCGTGCTCGAACACGGCTCCGACGGCGTGATGATGGCGCCGAACGCCGTGGGTGACGCCACCGCCCTCAAGCAGGCGTCCGCAGTCGTGACCCAGCCCCTCGATCTGGTCGAACTCACCATTGTCGCCACCGAGCATGTGGGCATGGGGGAGCGGGCCTGCGTCGACACGTGCAGCCACTTCCGTGAGGACGAGGGAATCCTGGTCGGCTCGCACTCCAAGGGGATGATCCTCTGTGTGAGTGAGACGCATCCGCTTCCCTATATGCCCACCCGGCCGTTCCGGGTGAATGCAGGGGCCATCCACTCCTACACGCTTTCCCGTGACGGGCGTACCCACTATCTCAGCGAGCTGAAATCCGGCAGCAAGGTCATGGCCGTCGACGTCAAGGGACAGACCCGTATCGTCACCGTCGGACGGGTCAAGATCGAGAGCCGACCGCTCATCTCCATCGACGCGAAGTCGGAGGACGGGCGCGCCGTCAACCTGATCCTTCAGGACGACTGGCATGTGCGCGTGCTCGGCCCGGGCGGGGCGGTACTGAACAGCACCGAACTCAAGCCCGGCGACCGGGTGTTGGGATACCTGCCCGAAGAGGACCGCCATGTCGGCTATCCCATCAACGAGTTCTGCCTGGAGAAGTGAGCGCGCCATGGACGACGAACTCATCGACGCGTATCTGGAGCGCATAGGCGCCAAGCGGCCCGAGCGGGTGGACGCGGACGCCCTGCGGCATCTTCACGAGCGCCATGTGCTCTCCGTTCCGTTCGAGAACCTGTTCTTCCTTCTCGGGGAACCGATCCCGTACTCGCTGGAAGCGGTCAAGAAGATCGTGCACGAACGGCGCGGTGGCGGGTGTTTCGAGCTGAATTCCGCTTTCGCGATGCTGCTGGACGCTCTCGGATTCCAGGTCACCCTGCTGGCCGGGTGCATCTATCGCGGTGAGGCACTGGACAGTCCCATCGGTCATCTGGCGCTTCGGGTGGAGACCGGTGAACCGGGCGGACATCCATGGCTGGTGGACGTGGGGCAGGGAAGCCACAGCCGATGGCCCTTGCGGCTGGATCTGCGCACACCGCAGGACGACCCGCACGGCGCGTATCTCGTCACGGAGACATCCGAAGGGGACATCGACGTGTTCCGTGACGGTTCTCCGCTGTACCGGATGGAAATGAGACCCCGGAAAATCGAATTCGGCCTTCCCTCCATGTGGTGGTATCAGACGGCCCCCGAATCGCCCTTCAGGAACCGGCTGATCTGTGTGCAGCCCCGGGAGGACGGAAGGGTCACTCTCGCGAACAGGGTCCTCATCCGGGAGCAGGGCGGGCAGCGGACCAGGGAACGGATCGTCACCGAAGAGGCGCTGAAGGAGGCACTCGGGACCTGGTTCGGGATCCATCTCGACGAGGTGCCGAAAATCCCGGACAGGACCGCGGCACCGTCCGCCGCCGGAGAGGGGCGTCCGTAGCCATGCCCGGGAACGTAACCGAGGATCTGGCCCGACTCGCCCGCGCCAGAGGGTGGTTGGAGCGGATCGCCTTCCTGGCCGACGGCCGCGCCTGGACGTACGCCGAGGTCTTCGACGGCGCGGCGCGGGCCGCGAGGGGGTACCGGTCCGCGGGACTGCGCCGCGGAGACCGGGTCCTGCTGGCGCTGCCCGACAGTGTGGAGATGGTCTGGTCGGTGCTCGGCGCCTGGCAGGCCGGTCTCGTCGCCGTTCCGGTCAACGTCCGGATGAGCGGTGAGGATCTGACGCGGGCCGTGGAGACGGTGGAGCCCGCGCTGGCCGTGATCGACCCGGACACCGCGGGACGGCTGGAGCTGCCGGGCTTCGCCCCCGCCATGAAGGTCGCGACACTGGTCGCGGGCGAACCGGACCCGGATTTCGCCGAGGGCGGGGACGCTCCGGCGCTGGCGGTCTTCACGTCCGGCACGACGGGCGCCCCGAAGCTGTGCTTCTTCCTGCACAGCAACTTCGCCGCTCCTCCCGCTCCTCCCGCTCCCCCCGGCCCTCCAGGCCCGAACGGCAGTGGCCGTACGACAGTCGGGCTGTCGGTGTCCCGCATGTACTTCCTGGGCGGACTGCACTTCTCGGTGCTCACCACCCTCGCCACCGGGCAGACCGCCGTCCTGTCGCGCACCCGGGCGACCCCGGCCACGGCGATCGAGCTCATCGGCCGCCACCAGGTGACGAACCTCTTCGCGCAGCCGAGTTTCCTGGCCCGCATGCTCCTTGAGCCCGGCCACGCGGAGACACTCGGCCGCCTCCGGGAGGTGTCGAGCGCGGGAGAGGTCCTCTCGCTACGGCTGCGCGAGCAACTGGTACCGATCCTGGGGAACCGGCTGGTCAACAACTACGGTGCCACCGAGATCGGCGTGATCTCCATGGGCCGGCCCGCCGCGTACAGGGCCCCCTCGGCGGTCGGCCCCGCCGTCCCCGGCCGGCCGGTGCGCATCGTCGACGTGGACGGCCGGCCGATGCCCGCGGGCCGACAGGGCGAGCTGCACGTCTACGCCGACTTCGCGTCCCGGGGCGTCGAGCGGGGGAGTCTGGGCCCCGATCAGGTGACCGACACCTGGTGGCCGACCGGGGACCTGGCGTCGATCGACGACGACGGCGTCCTCCACGTGCACGGCCGACTGGACGACGTCGAAGTGATCGGCGGACAGAACGTGGTGCCGGGCGAGGTCGAACGGCTTCTGGAGCGCCACCCGCGCGTGCTCGAAGCGGCGGTCAGTTCGGTCCGCCGTCCGGCCGGGGACACGAGTCTGCGCGCCTACGTGGTGACCGTCCCCGACGACGGAGAGACGGCAGCCGGCGGAGCGGACGGCGCCGCCCTGGACGCCGAGTTGATCGCCCTGGCCCGGTCCCGGCTGTCCTGGTACAAGGTCCCGCAGGACGTCGTGCGGCTGGACAGGCTGCCCCGCAACGCGAACGGCAAGATCCTGCGCAGACACCTTCGCGCGGTGGGCGACCAGTTCGTCTGACACCGGGACGGCACGCCGTGACGGGGCGGCGGACGACAGATCCGCCGCCCCGTCCTTCTCGTTGCCCTCTACGTCGAGACGGCGGCCCGGCTCACTCGGCCGGGCGCCACCGGAACCAGTGGTCGACCCCGTCGAACCGGTAGCGGTCGTCCCCGTCGTCGAACCGCACCTCACCCACCAGCCGGCGAGCACCGTCCGGCGCCTGACGGTGCGGCGCGAGGAGCGACTGTAGTTCGTCGTAACGGGCATCGATCCCTCCGTGCCCCGGATGCTCCTCCAACCCGGCATCGGAGACCTCGTAGGTGACGTAGATCGCCCACTGCTCGCGCTCCATCGCCACCGCCGCCTCGCTCGCGGGCCACACGAGGTACTCGTCGGCCTCGTCGGCGCGGTCGTACTCCCAGCCCTCGTAGTAGTGCGGGACACCGTCGACGAGGGCGAGTCCCTTGCGCGGCCCGTCGTACCACTCCAGGTCCACGTACGTGGGCTCGAAGCCGTCCGCGATCAACTGCTGCTTGTCCCATGACATGGCCATACCGGCAGGCTACTGACCGGCGGCCCCCGCAGCCACGGTCACGATCTATGGCCGGCCGGCACCCCCGTACTCGCCCGTTCCACCAGCCGTGTCGACAGCTCCGTCCGGGTCCCCTCCGGCCGGTCCCCGTCCATCAGCCGGAGCAGCAACCGCAGGGCCGTGGCGGCCATCTCCGAGAGCGGCTGGCGGATCGTGGTCAGGGCCGGGGTGACCCAGCGAGCCTCGGGAAGGTCGTCGAAGCCGACCACGCTGATGTCGTCAGGGACGCTCAACTCCCGTTCCGCCAGGGCCTCGTAGACCCCCAGAGCCATGCGGTCGGAGCAGACGAAGACGGCCGTGGGCGGTTCGGGCAGGTCGAGGAGTTCGCGCATACGCGTGCGGGCCATGGCCTGGTCGAAGCCGCCGTGGCGGATGTACTCGGGGCGGACCGGCACACCGGCGGCGGCGAGCGCGGAGCGGTAGCCGGAGACGCGGGCGCTGCTGCACATCTTGTGGCGGTGGCCGGCGATGACGGCGACGCGTTCGTGGCCCAGGGACAGCAGATGCTCGGTCGCCGTCACCCCGCCCTGCCAGTTGGCCGCGCCGACCGACACCACGCCCGGCGGCGGTTCGTGCACGGGGTCGATCATCACGAACGGGATGCGGTGCTGGTCGAGCCACGCGTACTGGGACGGCGTCAACTCCGCCAGATTGAACAGGACTCCGGCCGAACCCCGCCCAACCAGCTTGTCCAGCCAGCCCCGTTCGGGCCGCTCGGCCCGCGTCCGGGTGAGCCCGGCCGAGACCACGACCTCGAGACCGGCCTCGTACGCCGCCTCCTCCACCCCGTGCAGCACCGCCCCCGACCAGGAACTCTCCAGCGAGTGGACCACCAGGTCGACCATGCCCGGCGCCTTGCCCGCGTCGAAGCGCGGCCTGCGCACATAACCGAGCCGCTCCAACGCCTCGGTCACCCGCCGCCGCGTCTCCGGTGCCACGTCCTCCCGGCCGTTGACCACCTTGGACGCCGTCGGCACGGACACCCCCGCCTCCCGGGCCACGACCGCCAGCGTCGGACCTGCCGTCACGCTCGCGCTCCCCGTACGGACCATCGGGTACCGCCTCTCCGGCCCGCCCGAGGGCCATCGAAAGTTTCGACCAGCGCTGCTTCCCCGACTCGATCACCAGTCATCCAGAAAGCGCTTCCTACGATAGGTGCGCGTCAACACGGCGGGAAGACCAGGGAATTCACGCGATGGTGCCGACCCGATCTTTCGAAACCCCGAACAGGGGAGAAAGCGTCACCTTCAGGTCACTCCGCCGTACACGTCAGCCGGAATCCCGCGAAGTCCGCCGTGAACGCGCCCTCGACCAGATCCCACGCGTGGATGCCCGCCATCGCACCGGTGAACCGCAGCCGCGACCCGTGGTCGTCGGACAGCCGGCTGAAGTCCAGCCCCGGCCCGACCGCCGTCCGCACCCCCTCCCGCACGTACCAGAACCGTGCGTCGGCCCCCTCGACCGTCACCCCCAGCACCACGGGAGCACGCGCATCCACCTCTACGACGGCCACCTGCCGGGTGCCGCCCTCGTCCCGCTCCACCAGGTTCAGCACCGTACGGCCGCCACCCCGCCACTGCTGCCCCCGCTGCCCCTCGCCCTCGGGTTCGGCCCAGGTCAGATGCAGGCTCAGATACGCCTCGGCGCCGTACCAGAGCACCAGCCCCGCCGCCTGCGTGAACGTCAACGGCCGTGCGTCGAGCGTGACTTCGGCCTCCGCGCGATGTTCCGTGATCCGCTGGGTGAGCAGACTGTGCGCCCACCGCGACTCCGGCCCGTGCCGCCCGCGCAGCCGGATCCAGCCGGGGCGGGTGGTCGTGTCGGCCCAGGACGGGTCCGGGTACGCGCGCGGACTGCTCCACGGCCATCCCAACGGCCCGTCGGCGGCCGCGACTTGGTCCGGTGGGGCGGGACTCGTCGCTACGTCCACCTCGACCGCCGGGTGCCAGCCGCCCTGCCGCAGCCTCGGCCAGCCGTCCCCGTCCCAGGTCACGGCCTGGATCGCGGTCTCCCGTCCCAGGGTGCACCGCGGCCCGTCCGGTGTCCGCACCGGCCGCGCCGCCAGATGGCTCAACACCCACTCCCCGCCCGGCAGTTCGACCAGCTCACCGTGGCCCGCCTTCTGCAACGGCACCGACGGGTCGTCCCGTGACGTCAGCAAAGGGCGGTCGTCGAGCTCGTACGGACCGGTGACCGTACGGCTGCGCGCCACCAGCACCCCGTGCTCGAACCCGGTACCGCCCTCCGCGAGCAGTAGGTAGTACCAGCCATCTCGGCGCACCAACTTCGGCCCCTCGACGAGCCGTTCGTGCTGGAGCAGCAGATGGGTGACGCCGATCGGGGCGAGCGTGTCGCGGTCCAGCTCGGTGGCGACGATGCCGGCGAAGCGGCGGCCGCCGGGGCGACAGTCGTTCTGGAGGTTGAGCAGCCACAGTCGGCCCTCGTCGTGGAACAGCGCCGGGTCGAAACCGTGGCTCGCCACCCGCCTCGGGGTCGTCCACTTCCCGGCCACGTCCGTCGCCGTCGTGACGTACGTGTCCAGGTCGAAGTACGACGTACCGACCGAGCGGACGATCGAGTACGTCATCCAGAAGCGCTCGCCGTCCCAGCTCAGCGACGGCGCCCAGATGCCGCCCGAGTCGGGGACCCCGGCGAGGGAGTCGCCGGGGACCGCGCCCCGGACATGGCCCGCGTACCGCCAGTCGGCCAGATCGCGGGAGCGGTGGATCGGGATCGTGGGGAACCACTCGAAGGAACTGGTCGCCACGTAGTACCGGTCGTCGACCCTGACCATGGACGGGTCGGGGGCGAAACCGCGGACAACAGGGTTGTGCAGCAAGGTCACTTGAGGGCTCCCAGGGTGACCCCGGTACGCCAGTAGCGACGCATCGCGACCATCATCACGGCCATCGGGACGATCGACAGGAGTGCGCCGGTGAGGACCAGGCTGGTGAGGTCGACGCCGGACTCCATGCGTTTGCCGGACCAGTTGTAGAGGCCGAGGTTGAGCGTCCAGTTCTCCTCGCCGCGCAGCACGGTCAGCGGGAGGAAGAAGGCGTTCCAGGTGTTCACGAACGCGAGCAGGAACACCGTGGCGCCGCCCGTCGTCATCATCCGCAGCACGATGCTGAAGAAGATCCGCAACTCGCCCGCGCCGTCCAGGCGCGCCGCCTCCAGGAGTTCGAAGGGGACCGTGGCCTCCGTGTACACCTTGGCGAGGTAGACGCTGAACGGGTTGATCAGGCAGGGGATCAGCATCGCCCAGGGGGTGTCCACCAGGCCGATCTTCGAGAACATCAGGTACAGCGGGAGCGTGAGCAGCGCGATCGGGATCAGGAACGAACCGACCACGCACGCGAACACCGCGCTGCGGCCCGGGAATTCGAAGCGCGCGAGACCGTAGCCCGTCGCGAGCGCGATGAGGGTGCCGCCGAGGGAGCCGACGCCCGCGTACAGGAACGAGTTGGCGGTCCAGCGCAGGAAGATGCCGTTCTCGTAGGTGAAGACCTGACGCACGTTCGCCCACAGGTGCATGCCGGAGAACCAGAGGCCGTTGCTCTGGTACAGGCCCGTGCGGTCCTTGGTCGCGGCGACGATCAGCCACCACACCGGGAACAGGCTGTAGGCACTGGCCAGGACCAGACCGACGAGGAGGAAGCGCTGGCCGCCGCGTGAACGGGCCGCCGGATCGGGCTTGTTGAGGCGCCGGACCTGATGGGCGTTCCGGCGTTCTTCGGTGAGGGTCATCAGTCGGCCTCCTTCGCGGTGAGCCGGTAGAAGAGGAAGGAGGCGAGGCCGAGGATGAGGGCGAGCAGGACCGAAAGGGCCGCCGCGTAGTGGTAGTTGCCCGCGTTGAACGCCTGGTTGTAGATGATCATGATGGGCGTGAAGTTGTCGTTCACCGTCTGCGGGGTGACGTTCCGGAACAGCGCCGGCTCGTTGAAGATCTGGAGCATCTGGATGATCGAGAGCATCCCGGTCAGCACCAACGCCCCTCGTACGTAAGGGATCTTGATGCTCGTCGCGACCCGGAACTCGGAGGCGCCGTCCAGCCGCGCCGCCTCGAACAGATCACGGGGCACGCCCTGGAGCGCCGCGTAGATGATCACCATGTTGTAGCCGATGCCGTGCCAGGTCAGCAGGTTGCCGATGGACGGCCACACCATCGAGGGCGCGAAGAAGTTCCAGGACAGCCCGAACACCTTGCCCAGCGGCGTCAACGGGCCGACGTCCGGGCTGTACAGGTTGATCCACACGATCGCCGCGACCACGCCGGGGATCATGTACGGCACGAGGAGGAAGATCCGGAACCGGCCCGCCGCCTTCGAGGACAGCGCGTCCAGGAACAGCGCCAGCAGCAGGCTGACGAGCAGCATCACCGGGATCTGCACGCACGCGAACAGCACCACGCGCAGTACCGAGTTCATGAACGCCGAGTCGGTCAGGCCCTGTTGGTAGTTGTCCAGGCCGGAGAACCGCTGCGTGGAGCCGCCGAGGCCGAGCCCCGACTGGTGCTCCACGAACAGCGACTCGTAGACGGCGTACCCGATCGGTATCAAGTACAGGAAGACGAAACCGAGTTGGAAGGGCACCGTGAACGCGGCACCCTTCCAGCGCTGGGAGCGAATCATCGGCGCTGCCTCAGCCCTTGACGCTGATACCGCGGGACTTCAGGTCCTTGACCGTCCATTCCTGCATGTGCGCCAGCAGATCGGTGACCTTCTCCTGCTTGTTCATCACCTTCGCCCAGCCGGTCTGCAACTCGGTGAACATCGCGGTCCAGTCCGGGCCGAACACCCAGTCCGAGGTGACGGTGTTCAGGCTGTCGGTGACGACCTTCTTCGCCGGCTCGTAGTTCGCCCCGAGCAGCTTGTCGGAGATCGCCCCGGCGACGTACGAGTCGCTGTCGGCCAGCGCAGGCATCACGCCGTTGCCGGTGGTCGGGCTCGCCATCGTCTTCACCGCACCGGTGTTCGTCGACATCCACAACGCGGCCTCGGCGGCCTGCTGTTGGTGCGCGCACTGCTTGGTCACCAGGGTGACGCCACCGCTCTGGTTGGTCCCGGCAGGCGTCTTGGCGGCCTCGCCCGCGAACGTCGGCCAGGGCGACAGCGCCCATTTCCCGTCGGACTTGGTGAAGTTCTGCACCATGCCCGCCATCTGCCAGGTGGAGATCTGCCGGGTCGCGGTGCCGCCGTCGTCGTAGTTGCGCTGCACGGCCGCGTAATCCGCGAAGGAGAGCTTGGAGTTGAGGTCGTTGTCGATGATGTCCTGGATCACCTGGGCGGCCTTGAGGCTGCCCGCGTCCTGGAAGTCGACCTTCCAGGAGTTGCCGTCGATGGCGTACCAGTGGGCGCCCGCCTGCATCGCGAGCACCTCCAGGGTGCTGGGGTCCTCACCGGCGAAGTTGGTGATCTTGATGCCGTGCTTCTTCAGGACCTTGCCCGCGGCGATGAACTCGTTCCAGGTCGTCGGGGCCTTCAGGCCGTACTGCTTGAAGAGGTCGGTGCGGTAGATCGTGAACGCGGGGGCCGAACTGGTCGGTACGCCATAGGACTTGCCCTGGACCTGCGCACTGGCCCACGAGCCCGCGTTGAACTTGTCCTTGTCGGCGGAGACGTACTTCGAGATGTCGGCGAGCGCGCCCTGCGAGACCCAGGTGGTCACGTACTCCGCCGTGTTCTGCACCAGGCAGGGCGCGTTGCCGGCCTTCACCGCGTTGGTCAGCTGCTTCTGCATCGTCAACTGGTCGGTGACCTTGGTGTACTTGAGCTTGATGTCCTGGTGAGCGGCGTTGAACGCCTTCACGACCGCGTCCTGCCCGTTGGCCCAGCCCCAGAAGGGGAGGGTGACCGGCCCCGAGGACGCTTTGTCCCCGGAACCGGATCCGCCGCAGGCGGAGAGCAGACCTGTCAGTGCGAGGCCCGCGACGGCTGCACGAGCGAAGCTTCTCCGGGGGCTGGTGAAGTTCATCAGACCGTGTTCCTTCGGAAGAGAAGAGGTAGAAACCGGTTGCTGCGAAGGTAGGCAGGACGGCATGTTCGGAGCAAGAGGTGTGCAGCAAGTTGTTTCGATCGCCCAGGACAGACCCCGTCTGGCCAGGGGATTTGAAGAGAAACCGGTTACGTAACGCCCTGGTTCCGTGAGCCGCGCGAGCCCGTGCGGCAGACCCTGAGCTAGTCCCGCCGGGCCGGCGGACGTACCGAGTTCCGTACGACGACATGCGTGCCCAGGACCAGATGGTCGCCGTCGCCGCCCCTGCGCCGGCCCGTGCCGCCGCCCTCGCGCCGGTCCGCCACCGCGCGCAGCGCGACCCGGCCCATCTCCTCGTACGGGACGTGCACGGTGGTGAGCTGAGGGGTGAGCTGGGAGGCCAGCGGGATGTCGTCGTAGCCGACGATGGACACGTCCTCGGGCACCCTGAGGCCCGCCGCGCGCAGCGCCTGCATGGCGCCCGCGGCGACCACGTCGGTCCCCGCGAGCACCGCGGTGAAGTCCACGCCCTCCTTCAGGGTGTCCTCCACCGCCTCGTACCCGTGCTCGTAGTCGTACGGACCGTGCCGCACCATCCCCGGTTCGAACGGCACGCCGTACGCCTCGAAGGCCCGTTGCGCGCCCCTCAACCGGCCCTGGGCCGTGGTGAGTTCGGCATGACCGGGGAGTACCAGGACCCGTCGGTGGCCGGCCGAGAGGAGGTGGCTGGCCATGGCGTAGGCGCCGCCCTCGTTGTCGTAGTCGACCGTCGTCGCCGGGACGTCGCCCTCCAGCGGCGGGCGGCCGACGAGGACGAGGTGCGAGCCGGCCGCGTCCAGGGAGCGGGCGAAGCCGGCCATGCGCAGCTGGTACTCGTCGAAGTCGTACGCCCCGCCCAGCAACACCACGGCGGCGACGCCCTGTTGGCGCATGAGGTTGACCAGCGCGAGTTCGCGCTCCGGGTCGTCGCCGGTGGTGCCGACCAGGGAGAGCCAGCCGCGCAGCGTGGCCGCGCCCTCAACTCCCTTGGCCACGTGGGCGAACGCCGCGCCGGTGATGTTGTTGATGAGGATGGCCACCGTGGGCGTGCCGCCGCCGGCCAGGGAACGGGCGTGCGCGTTGGTGACGTAGTCCAGGTCGCCGACGACCTTCATCACCCGGCGGCGCAGCTCCTCCGACACCGGGTAGTTGCCGGACAGCACGCGCGAGACGCTCGCCACGGAGACGCCGGCGCGCTCCGCCACGTCCCGGATCGTCGCCCGGCCGACGTCGCCCGACGCCTTGCGCTGACTCACCGTAGCGACTCCTTCACCGTGACCGCGTTCCCACCGGGCGCACGAGGGTCTGCTTCGGCGCCGGTCCGGAAACCGTATCCCACGGTTGTTCCCGGTGCGCCGGCCTGTGGACGGCGCGGATCAGGCGACACGGGCCAGGTCCGCGTGCCGTACCTCGTGGACCGGCGGCAGGCCCGCGGCCAGGCGCTCCAGTTCGTCGACGACGATGCCGCCGAGCCGCGCCAGCTCGTTGCCGAGGGAGCCCGCGATGTGCGGCGTGAGGAAGACGTTCGGCAGCTTGTACAGGGGAGATGTGGGGGGCAGCGGCTCGGGTTCGGTGACGTCGAGGATCGCGGTCAGCCGGCCGGACAGCAGCTCGTCGGTGAGGGCGTCGTGGTCGATCAATGCGCCTCGGGAGGTGTTGATCAGCACCCCGCCGTCCCGGATGAGGGCGAGCCGCCCGCGGTCCAGCATGTGCTGCGTCTCGGGGATGTCGGGGGCGTGCAGACTCACGATGTCGCTCCGGCTCAACAGGTCGTCCAGCGGCAGGAGTTCGGCCCCCAGCACGGCGGCCTCGGTGACGCTGACGTAGGGGTCGTGCAGCAGGACCTCGAAGTCGTACGGCCGCAGCAGTTCCAGCAGTCGGCGGCCCACCCGGGAGGCGCCGATGACGCCGATCCGGCGGCCGAGGTTGCCGATCGGCGCTGTCTCGGCGGGCGTCGGGTACGCGTGCGTGTGCCGGAAGCGTTCCCGCTGGGCGAAGGTGTCCTTCCCGGCGAGCAGGATCATCGCGAGGGTGTACTCGGCGACCGGGAGCGCGTTGCCGGTGACCGCGCTGGAGACGGTCACCCCGCGTTCCCACAGGGCCTCGCCGACCAATGAACGCACCGAGCCCGCCGCGTGCAGCACGGCACGCAGCCGGGGTGCCGTGGCCAGCGCGTCGGCGTCGAGGTGCGGGCAGCCCCAGCCGGTGATCAGGACCTCGGCCCCGGCAAGGGCTCCGGCGGCCTCGGGTGCGCCGAAGTCCCGTACGACGAGCCCTGGTTCTATCTCGGCCGTCTGCCGGAGCCGTGCCATCAGGGGCGGGGGGAAGAGCAGGGGCAGGTGCACCGGATCCATGGCGAACACGGCCCTCGGCAGCTGGGCGCTGGGCATGACCCTCCAGAAGTGCGGCGTGAGTACGGCATGACAATGATGTCGGAAACGTTTTCTGAAAGCGTCTTCTACCGTAGATCTGCTGTGGAGCGGGGGTCAATCGGTGAGAAGGGACCCCGGGCGCGGAAACATTTCGATCGGTTCCGGGACCGGGGGGAGGTGATTCCGCGCGGCATGACCCGTCCAGCGGAGTTCGCCCGCCGGAATAGCCGGGCGCGATGTGATGCTCTGATGAGCGTGGTTCACGAGCGTGGTGAGGAGCTGGTGGGCAGATGACGGCGACGCGGACCGAAGAGCAGACGAACCCCGTGGTCGGCACCCCCTACGGGTCGGTGCGCGGCCGGTACGAGAAGGGGATCGCGGTCTTCCGGGGCATCCCCTACGCGGCACCCC
>NZ_JBLTJC010000034.1:0-47433 GCF_048158785.1 Streptomyces colwelliae
CTGTCGCCCCCGGCGTCCCCGAATCCCCCACAGAACCAGAATGCGGTCGGTCCAAGTCCTCGCCCGTTGCGTCATCGGCCGGCGGCCGCCCCGCCGAGTCCGTCACATTTCCCGAATTCGTCAGGTTGCCCGAATTCGTCACGTTCCCCGAGTTCACAGGATTCACCGAGCCCGTCGTGCCCGGCGGACGGTGCGGCGGCGTCGAACCCGCCGGTCCGGGGGCGCGTCGCGCTTCCGTGCTCATGCACCCCCCGTTTCCTCGTACCGGGCCACCGTTTGTTCGTACGCGGGCTGGTGTAGTCCTGCCCTTGCTCGTATACGGACCGGCGTCCACCCCGCTCTCACCCGGCACGACACAAAATCGAAGTCGTCCCGAGCACGCATACCCGCAGCGGCGGACCGCCATCCCGGGCGCGGTCGAACGACCGGCGGCTTTTCCTCCGTGCGTGCGCGTCACTCTACGGGTTGACCCCGCGCGAACGGGAACCAGTCCACACCCCCGGGGCATCTGCCCGGAACGTCCCCCTACCCTGCGGTAATCCTGTCTGGCAGGCTGCGTTCATGACTGCGCGCGCCGCCGACCGGGCCCGTTACGACCGGGCCACCGCCCACCTCGACGCCCCCATCGCGATCGTCGACCTGGACGCCTTCGATGCCAACGCGGACGACCTCGTCCGCCGGGCCGGCGGCAAGCCGGTCCGCGTCGCCAGCAAGTCCGTCCGCTGTCGAGCGCTCCTCGAACGCGTCCTGGCCAGGGACGGCTTCGCGGGCCTGATGTCCTTCACCCTCCCCGAGTCGCTCTGGCTCGCCCGCTCCGGGTTCGAGGACGTCCTCCTCGCCTACCCCTCCACCGACCACGCCGCCTTCGGCGAACTGGCCAACGACCCCAAGCTCGCCTCCGCCGTCACCGTGATGATCGACGACCCGGCCCAGCCCAAACTCATCGACGACTCCCGCGACGGCGGCACCGAAGTCATCCGCGTCTGCCTGGAGTTGGACACCTCGCTGAAGATGCTCGGCGGCCGCGTCCGCGTCGGCGCGCTCCGCTCCCCGCTGCGCACCCCCGCCCAACTAGCCGACATCGCACGGACGGTGTCCCGTCGCCCCGGCTTCAAGGTCGTCGGGATCATGGCCTACGAAGGGCACATCGCCGGCGTCGGTGACTCCGTCGCCGGGCGGCCGTTCCGCTCCCGCGCGATCCGGCTGATGCAGGCCACCGCCAAGCGCGAACTCGCCGAGCGGCGCGCGGAAGTGGTGCGTGCGGTCAGGGCAGTTGTGCCCGATCTGGAGTTCGTCAACGGCGGCGGCACCGGCAGTGTGCAGCACACCGCCGCCGAGGACGCGGTGACCGAGATCGCGGCCGGTTCCGGGCTGTATGTGCCGCGCCTCTTCGACAACTACACGTCGTTCACCGGCCGTCCGGCCGCGCTCTTCGCCCAGCCCGTCGTACGACGCCCGGGCGTCGGCGTTGTCACCGTCCTCGGCGGCGGCTACCCCGCCTCCGGCGCCACCGGCCCCGACCGGCTCCCGGTGCCGTATCTCCCGGAGGGCCTGCGTTACGACCCCCAGGAAGGGCCCGGCGAGGTACAGACGCCGCTGCTCGGCTCCCCCGCCGACGACCTCCTCATCGGCGACAAGGTGTGGTTCCGCCACGCCAAGGCCGGTGAACTGTGCGAGCGCTTCGACGTGTTGCACCTGATCGAGGGCGACGCGGTGACCTCGACCGTCCCGACCTATCGCGGCGAGGGCATGACGTTCCTCTGACGAATGACAGATGACGGATGACGGATGGCAGAAACGCGCGACGGCCCGGAGGCGATTCCGGGCCGTCGCTGTGTGTGCTGACCGTTCTCACATCGGCGTGACGTACGCCCCCGAAATCCCGCCGTCCACAAGGAAGTCCGCGGCGTTGACGAACGACGAGTCGTCACTCGCCAGGAAGGCCACGGCCGCGGCGATCTCGGTCGCCTCCGCGAAACGGCCGACCGGGATGTGCACCAGGCGGCGCGCGGCGCGCTCGGGGTCCTTCGCGAACAGCTCTTGCAGGAGCGGGGTGTTGACCGGCCCCGGGCACAACGCGTTGACGCGGATGCCCTCGCGGGCGAACTGCACGCCCAGTTCACGGGACATGGCGAGGACACCGCCCTTGGAGGCCGTGTACGAGATCTGCGACGTGGCCGCGCCCATCCGCGCCACGAAGGACGCCGTGTTGATGATGGAGCCCTTGCCCTGGCGGCGCATGTACGGGATGGCGGCCTTGCAACACAGGTACACCGACGTGAGGTTGACGTCCTGGACGCGCTTCCAGGCCTCCAGCCCGGTGTCCAGGATGGAGTCGTCGTCCGGCGGCGAGATGCCCGCGTTGTTGAAGGCGATGTCGACGCTGCCGTAGGTGTCGAAGGCCGCCTTGAACAGCGCCTCGACCTGTTCGGGGTCGGTGACGTCGACCTTCACGAACAGCCCGCCGACCTCCTCGGCCGCCGCCTTGCCGTGGGTCTCGTCGATGTCGCCGCAGACGACGTTGGCGCCCTCGGAGGCGAGCCGGCGCGCGGTGGCGAGACCGATGCCGCTGCCGGCTCCGGTGATGACGGCGGTACGGCCGACGAGTCGCCGGCAAACAATCTCTGAGGTCACTGTGCGGAGCCCTCCGTGCTGGTGGAGACGTTGGTGGGGGAGACGTCGCTGATGAAGACGTTCTTGGTTTCGGTGAAGGCGGTGAGCGCGTCCGGGCCCAGTTCGCGGCCGATCCCCGACTGCTTGAAGCCGCCGAAGGGGGTCCAATAGCGGACGCTGGAATGGGAGTTGACGGACAGGTTGCCGGCCCGGACGGCGCCCGAGACGCGCAGCGCGCGGCCGACGTCCCGGGTCCAGATGGAGCCCGAGAGGCCGTAGTCGGTGGCGTTGGCCAGGGCGATCGCCTCCGCCTCGTCCTCGAAGGGGAGCACCACGGCGACGGGGCCGAAGACCTCCTCGACCGCCACGCGCGCGTGCGGGTCGACGCCGGTCACCACCGTCGGCGGGAACCAGAAGCCGGGGCCCTCGGGGGCCTTGCCGCGAATGCCGCCGAGGTCGTCCGTCACGTACGAACGGACGCGCTCCAGCTGGACCTTGGAGATCAGCGGACCCATATCCGTCTTCTCGTCGGCCGGGTCACCGACCGTCACCCCCTCGATCGCCGGAGCCAGCAGCTCCAAGAACCGGTCGTAGACGCCGCGTTGGACCAGGATGCGGGTGCGGGCGCAGCAGTCCTGGCCGGAGTTGTCGAGGAAGGACATGGGCGCGGCGGCGGCCGCGGCCTCGATGTCCGCGTCGGCGAAGACCATGTTGGGGCTCTTGCCGCCGAGTTCGAGGGTGACGCGCTTGAGGTGCTCCGAACTCTTCGCCAACACCTGTTTGCCTACGGCCGTTGACCCCGTGAACACGATCTTCGCGACGCCCGGGTGCTCGACGAGTGCGGTGCCCGCGACCGGGCCGTGGCCGGGGAGGACCTGGAAGAGGTACTCGGGAAGGCCTGCCTCCAGGGCGAGTTCGGCCAGTCGGAGCGCGGTCAGCGGGGTCGTCTCGGCCGGCTTGAGGATGACCGCGTTGCCGGCCGCGAGCGCCGGGGCGGTGCCCCACGCGGCGATCGGCATCGGGAAGTTCCAGGGCGCGATCACGCCCACCACGCCCAGCGGTTCGAGGACCGTGATGTCGAGGCCGCCCGCGACCGGGATCTGCCGGCCGGTCAGGCGCTCCACTCCCCCGGCCGCGTAGTCGAGCAGATCGCGGACGTTGCCGGCTTCCCAGCGGGCGTTGCCGACCGTGTGTCCGGCCTCGCGCACCTCCAACCGGGCGAGTTCTTCGAGGTGTTCGTCGACGGCGGCGGCGAAGCGGCGCAGCAGCCGGGCCCGGTCGGCGGGCGGGAGCGCGGCCCACTTCGTCTGGGCCCGCGCGGCGCGTACGACGGCGGCGTCCACGTCGGCCGCGGTGGCGGCGGGGACGGTGGCGACGATCTCCTCGGTGGCCGGGTTGAGCACCTGGAGTTCAAGCTCGTAGGACAACGAAGGACCTCTCACAGACGTTCGAATCACAGACGTTCGAAGGAGCGACGCAGCTCCCAGTCGGTGACGGCGGCGTCGAAGGCTTCCAGTTCGACGCGTGCCATGTTGCGGTAGTGCGCGACGACCTCGTCGCCGAAGGCAGCCTTGGCGATCGGGCTGTTCTCCCACAGCTCGGCGGCCTCGCGGAGATTGGTGGGGACGTGCGCGTAGTCGCCGCTGTAGGCGTTGCCCGAGCAGGCCTCCGGCAGCTCCAGCTTGTGCTCGATGCCGTAGAGCCCGGCCGCGACGAGGCCCGCCACCGCCAGATGGGGATTCACGTCCCCGCCGGGCAGCCGGTTCTCGAAGCGCATGGAGCGGCCGTGGCCGACGATCCGGAGCGCGCAGGTGCGGTTGTCGTATCCCCAGGCGACGGCGGTCGGCGCGAACGATCCCGGCTGGAACCGCTTGTACGAGTTGATGTTCGGGGCGTAGAGCAGCGAGAAGTCGCGGAGCGCCGCGAGTTGCCCGGCGAGGAAGTACCGCATGACCTCCGACATGCCCCCGGGGTCGTCCGAGGATCCCGCCATGGCGTTGCCGCCGTCCGCGTCGGCGAGCGAGAGGTGGATGTGGCAGGAGTTGCCCTCGCGCTCGTTGTACTTCGCCATGAAGGTCAGCGAGACGCCTTCCTGGGAGGCGATCTCCTTGGCGCCGGTCTTGTAGACGGCGTGCTGGTCGCAGGTGACGAGGGCGTCGTCGTAGCGGAAGACGATCTCGTGCTGCCCCGGGTTGCACTCGCCCTTGGCGGACTCGACGGTCAGGCCGGCGACGGTCATGTCGTTGCGGATCCGGCGCAGCAGCGGCTCGATGCGTCCGGTCCCCAGCACCGAATAGTCGATGTTGTACTGGTTGGCCGGGGTGAGCCCCTTGTAGCCCGCGTCCCAGGCCTGTTCGTACGTGTCCTTGAACACGATGAACTCCAGCTCCGTACCGACCTGCGCGGTGAAACCGTGCTCGGCGAGGCGCTCCAGCTGGCGGCGCAGGATCTGGCGGGGTGCGGCGACCACCGGCGATCCGTCGTTCCAGGCGAGGTCGGCGATGAGCATGGCGGTGCCCGCGTTCCAGGGCACGAGGCGGAGGGTGGACAGGTCCGGGTGCATGGCGAAGTCGCCGTAACCGCGCTCCCAGGAGGACATGGTGTAGCCGTCGACCGTGTTCATCTCGGTGTCGACGGCGAGGAGGTAGTTGCAGCCCTCGGTGCCGTGCCGGAGGACGTCGTCCAGGAAGAACTGGGCGGCGAACCGCTTGCCCTGGAGCCGCCCTTGCATGTCGGGGAAGGCCAGGACGACAGTGTCGATCTCACCACCGGCGACGAGGCGTTGAAGTTCCTCGACGCTCAGTGGGGGTGTGCGGTCTGCCACGGGAAAGCCTCCTTCGGCTTCTACGGTCAGCCGGAAGCCATAAGGTATTGCGGAGAACCATTGCTTGGGAAGGGGGTGCCGCCATATGTCGCTGGATGCGGAGAACGGGCTTGAGGACCGGTTGACCCCGGTACTGCGGCCGGTGCGGGCGGGCAACGGATTCGAAGAGGCGCTGGAGCAGATACTTCAGGTCGTGCGGCTGGGTCTGGTGCCGGGGGGCGAACGCTTGCCGGCCGAGCGGGAACTGGCCGAGCGGCTCGGGATCAGTCGGGTGACGCTGCGCGAGGTTCTGAAGGTACTTCAGGACCAGGGCCTCGTGGAGTCGCGGCGCGGACGCTACGGCGGGACGTTTGTCCTGCCGAAGTCGGACGCGGGCGGCGAGGACGAGTTGCGGCGCCGGATCAGCGCGGTCGACATCGAGGACGTGCTGCGGTTCCGGGAGGTGCTGGAGGTCGGCGCGACGGGCCTGTGCGCGACGCACGGCCTGACGTCCGAGCAGGCGGGACGGCTACGGGACGCCCTCGCCCGCACGCACGACGCCCCGCTCGCCGACTACCGCCGGCTGGACACCCTGCTCCATCTGACCCTGGCCGAGCTGTGCGGTTCACCGACCCTGACCGCGCAGTACGCGGCGGTACGGGCCACGGTGAACGACCTCCTCGACTGCATCCCCCTCCTCGTCCGCAACCTGGAGCACTCGCAACGCCAGCACATCGCGCTGGTCGAGGCGGTCCTGGACGGCGACGCGGACGGGGCGCGGGAAATGATGCGGGAGCACTGCGCGGGGACGGCGGCACTGCTGCGCGGGTTCCTGGCGTGACCGCCCGACCAGCGGGGTAGTTCAATGGCCCCAATGGTTCCCTTGGAGTCCATTCACGTCGCACAACGCGCGGAGGAACGCATGACGGGCAGGCCGCTGATCGGCATCAGTACGTACCTGGAGGCCGGCGCCCGCTGGGGCACCTGGCAGCTGGAGGCGGCCCTCCTCCCGGCCGGCTACCCGCGCCTCGTCCAACGCGCGGGCGGCCTGGCCGCGATGCTGCCCCCCGACGCCCCCGAACACGCCGCGGCCACCGTGGCCCGCCTCGACGCCCTGGTGATCGCCGGCGGCCCGGACGTGGAACCGATACGCTACGGCGCCGACCGCGACCCCCGCACCGGCCCGCCGGCCCCCGCCCGCGACGCCTGGGAACTGGCCCTGATCGAGGCCGCGTTGACGGCGGGCATCCCCCTCCTGGGCATCTGCCGGGGAATGCAACTGCTGAACGTCGCCGTGGGCGGCACCCTCGTCCAGCACATGGACGGCCACGCGGAGACACCGGGCGTCTTCGGCAGCCACCCGGTCAAGCCGGTCCCGGGAACCCTGTACGCGTCGGCGGTACCGGAGGAGACCTCGGTCCCCACGTTCCACCACCAGGCCGTGGACCGCCTGGGCGCGGGCCTGACGGTGTCGGCCTGGGCCGGGGACGGCACCCCGGAGGCCGTCGAACTCCCCTCCGCCGACTGGGTGTTGGGGGTCCAGTGGCATCCCGAGATGGGCGAGGACCTGCGGGTGATGCGGGCGTTGGTGGAGGCGGCTGCGAAGGCCCGCTAGCCCTGCGAAAGCCCGCTACCCCCGCGTCAGCGAGAGCAGTTCCCGTGCCGGTCCCGTCGGCCGGTGGCCCGTGGGCCAGACCGCTCTCAAGTCCCGGGCGAGAGTGACCCCTTCGACCGGGATGCGCACCAGCCTCCGCGTCGACAGCTCCTCCCCCACGGCGAGTTCGCTCAACACCGCGGGCCCCGCTCCGCTCACCGCCGACGCCTTGACGGCCGTGGTGGACGACAACTCGATGAGCGGGCGGGCCAGTCCGCCCAGCGCCACGTCCAGGACCTGCCTCGTGCCCGAGCCCTTCTCCCGCAGGATCAAGGGCGTCGACGCCAACTCCTGTGCCGGGACCGGGCGTCGGCGGCGGGCCCACGGGTGGGTCGGGGCGGTCACGACGATCAGGTGGTCGTGGGCGATCACCGTGGAATCCAGTCCCGCGGGCACGGACAGGCCCTCCACGAAACCCAGGTCGGCCTCGTCGGCGAGGAGCCGTTCCGCGACCGTGGTCGAGTTGCCGGCGAGCAACGAGACCGCCGTGTCGGGCCGTTGGGAGCGCAGGGCGAGGAGCCAGCCGGGGAGGAGGTACTCGGCGATGGTCATGCTGGCGGCGACGCGGAGCCGGGAGTCGCGCCGGTGCCGTAGCGCTTGGGCGCCCGCGTCGAAGGCGGCCGCCGCCTCGACGACCCGGCGGGCCCAGTCCGTGACCAGGGCCCCGGCGTCGGTCAGGGTCGATCCGCGCGGTGAGCGGTCCACCAGGGCGACGCCGAGCTGCCGTTCCATCGAGCGGATACGGCTGCTGGCCGCGGGCTGGGTGATGCCCAGTTCGCGGGCCGCCCCGCCGAGACTCCCGAGCCGCGCCACCGCCAGCAACAGTTCCAGCGCGCCCAGATCCGGCACCCGGTGCGCGATCGACCCCTCCCGCTGCTCACCCATCTCACCGTTGCTCATAAATCCAGTTTATGTCCCCATAGACAGATACTCCCTGGTCGCCCGTCTCGGTCGGCGAGACGGTGGAGGCATGGTCACCGCCGTTCGTCATCTCGGACCCAACTGGTACGCCTCCGTCATGGGCACCGCCATCGTCGCCACGGCCGGTGCCGGGCTCCCGCTCCACCTCCCGGGACTGCGCACGGCCTGCGCCGCCGTCTGGGCCCTCTCCCTCGCGATGCTCCTGGCCCTGCTCGCCGCCCGCACCCTGCACTGGACCCACCACCGCGACCAGGCCCGCGCCCATCTCCTCGACCCGGGAATGGCCCCCTTCTACGGCTGCCTCGCGATGGCCCTGCTGGCGGTGGGCGGCGGCGGACTGGTCGTCGGGCGGGACTGGATCGGGCTGGGGGCGGCGGTCGCGCTCGACACCGTGCTGTTCGGCGCCGGTACGGCCGTCGGGCTCACGGCGGCCGTGGCCGTCCCGTACCTGATGGCCGTACGGCACAAGGTGCACCCTTCCCAGGCGACCCCCGTGTGGCTGCTGCCCGTGGTCGCGCCGATGGTGTCCGCCGCGCTCGGCCCGCTCCTCGTGCCCCACCTGCCGCCCGGACAGCCCCGGGAGACGCTCCTCCTCGCGTGCTTCGCGATGTTCGGACTGAGCCTGCTGGCAACCCTGTTGATGCTGCCGCTGGTCTTCGCCCGCCTCGTCACCGGCGGGCCACTGCCCTTCGCACTCACCCCGACGCTGTTCCTGGTACTGGGTCCACTGGGCCAGTCCACCACCGCCGTAGGCAAGTTCGCGGACTTCGCCCCCGGCGTCGTACCGGTCGCGTACGCCCAGGGCTTCACCCTCCTCGCCGTCCTCTACGGCGTCCCCGTCATGGGATTCGCCCTGCTCTGGCTCGGCCTCGCCACCGCGCACGTCGTCCGCGCCCGGCGCCGGGGCATGCGCTTCGCGATGACCTGGTGGGCGTTCACCTTCCCGGTCGGTACCTGCGTCACCGGCGCCGAGTCCCTGGCCCGCCACACCGGCCTCGCCGTCTACGACGGGCTCGCGATCGTCCTCTACGGCGTCCTGGTCGCCGCCTGGGCCACCGCCGCCGTACACACGGCCCGCGGCCTGCTCAGCGGTGCGCTGCTCGCAGGGCCGCGCCCAGCACCCGTGGCGCTTCGCCCAGTGACGGCCCGTACCACGTGAGGTGCCTGCCGCTGACGAGCGCGCAGGGCAGACCCGCGAACGCCTCCGGGCCGTCGTCGGCCGTGAAGCGGTACGGCTCGTCCGGGAGGACCACCAAGTCCGGTGCCGCAGCCCGCAGTTCGTCGACCGTGGCGCGCGGGTAGCGATCGGCGTGCGTCGCGTACGCGTGGTCGACTCCCAGACGGGACAGCACATCGCCCGCGAAGGTGTCCCGGCCCAGCACCATCCAGGGACGGCGCCAGATGGGGACGACGGCGGTCGATCGGCGTACGGGAGCCGGGAGTTCGGCCCATGCCCGCTCCGCCTCGTCCAGCCAGCGCGGACAGGAGGGCGCTCCGCACGCGTCGAGGACCCGGGCCAGTTCGCGGAAGGCCTGCGGGACGTCACGCACCTCGGTGACCAGGACCTCAACTCCTGCCTCGCGCAAGGCCGTCAGGTCCGGTGCGCGGTTCTCCTCCTCGTTGGCGATCACCAAGTCGGGGGCGAGGGCGAGGATCTGGTCGGGCTTCGGGTTCTTGGTGCCGCCGACGCGCGGCACGTCGAGATCCTGCGGATGGCTGCACCAGTCCGTCGCACCGACCAGAACTCCCGGCGCCGATACGGCAATTGCCTCCGTGAGCGAGGGCACCAGGGAGACCACGCGCATCAGCGCTGGCGGTCCTGGACCGCCTCGATGTGCTCGGCCACCGCGACCACGACCACCCGGGTGTCCGGCACGGTCGCGCGCCAGCGGTGCCGCACCCCGCCGGTCAGGTACATCGTGTCGCCGCGCACCAACCGGTACGCACGCCCCTCCGCCTCGATCTCGACGGCGCCGTCCGCGACGTACATCAACTCGTCGTTGCGGTGCTGGAATTCGCGCCCCGCGTCATGGTCGCCGGTGAACTCCGAGGCGTGCAGCTGGTGGTGACCCCGGACCAGGGAACGCATCCGGGGTGCGGCCGACTCGGCCTCCTCCGCGCGCACGACGTCGACGCTGCACGCGGGGTCGGCGGCGGCGAGGAGTTCGACGGCCGTGGTGCGCAGGGCGTCGGCCACCTTCTCCAGGGAGCTTCTGCTCGGGCGGGCCCGGTCGTTCTCGACCTGGCTCAGGAAGGGCACCGACAGGCCGCTGCGTTCGGCCACGACGGCGAGGGTCAGAGAGAGTGCGCGGCGCCGCCGCCGTACGGCCGCACCCACCCGAAGGGGCTGTTCTTTGTGGTCGCCCATCGCTCCGGCTCCCTCCTTCGCTCGTCGGTCCGTGGTTGCCTCTGAAGCCGCTTCCGAAGCTGCCTCTGATGAGTTCTCTGCACCCTACGCATGTTCGGCAAACCGTTTCATGCGCCTGTCACATCCACGTCACACAGCGTGCGATCGGACGTCACAGTTCTGGCCACCGCGCGGGGGCCCGGCGGCCCTCGATCGGCGCGAGAGTTCGTCTCTACTCTTCAATGCATACGCACCCGCCTGTGTTCCCGCTCACATCACAGGCCTGATTGCGGGGTTTCGTAGCGCTATGTGGTTGGCCGGATCCTTTTCGTACCGGCCGGGGCGCAGACAGAGGCGGGCCCCGCCGCACGAAGGGGGGAACGTGCGGCGGAGCCCGCCTCCGGGACGGCGGCTGCGGGACCGTCAGGTCACCCGGCCGCCTGGCTCTTCCGGCTCTTCTAGTTCTTCGTGACCGGGGCCAACTGGTCGACGAGGCCCGGGTGTTGCTTCAGCCAGGTGCGGACGGCGTCCTGCTCCTCGCCCTTGCCGGACTTCTGGATCTGCGCCTCCAGACCGGTGAGCTGGGCCTCGGTCATCCTGAAGTCCTTCAGCCACTTCCCGACGTCGGGGTTGTCGGCGGCGAAGCCCTTGCGCGCCACGGTGTGCACGCCGTCGCCCTTGCCCCAGGCGTTCTTCGGGTCCTTGAGCTTCTTCAGCTTGTAGTCGCTGTACGCCCAGTGCGGCGACCAGAGCGTGACGACGATCGGCTGCTTCTTGGCGTACGCCCGCTTCAGTTCGGCCAGCATCGCCGGGGTGGAGCCGTCGACGACGTCGTAGGAGCCCTGGAGGCCGTACTCCTTGAGGACCTTGGTCTTGAGCATGCCCATCATTCCGGCGCTCGGTTCGATGCCGGTGATCTTGCCGCCGAACTCGGAGGCGTGCGTCTTGAGGTCCGCCAGGGTGTTGACGTCCTTCACGTACGACGGAACGGTCAGCTCCAGGGACGTGGAGCCGTACCAGCTGCCGAGGTCGTCGAGCTGCTTGCCGTACTTCTTCCAGTACTCGGCGTGCGTGGTGGGCAGCCACGAGTCGGTCTGGAAGTCGACCTGGCCGGTGGCGAGACCGGTGTACAGCGGGCCGGCGGCGTACTGGGTGGTCGTCACCTTGTAGCCGCGTTCCTCCAGGATCTCCTTCCAGAGGAAGGTGGAGGCGATGCCCTCGTCCCACGGGATGTAGCCGATGGTGATGTTCTTGCCCTTGCCGACGTCCGTGGCGGAGGTCGCCTTCGTGTCGGAGGAGGAGCCGAAGACGCCGATGCCGCTTGCCACGAGGGCGAGGACGACCACGCCGATCACGGCGAACGCCGGGCGGGGGCGGTAGTTCCAGGGCTTGGCGGTGCCTGCGGCGCGGGCCTTGGCGGCGGCCCTGCGGCCGAGCGGGGAGATCTGGGTGCCGAGCGCGCTGGTCATGCGGTCGAGGTAGATGGCGAGGACGACGATGCCGACGCCCGCCTCGAAGCCGAAGCCGATGTCGAGCTGGCCGATGGCCTCGTTGACGGCGCCGCCGAGGCCGCCGGTGCCGACCATGCCGGCGATGACGACCATCGACAGGCCCAGCATGATGACCTGGTTGACGCCCGCCATGATCGTCGGGAGCGCCAGCGGCAGCTGGACGCGCAGCAGGGTGTCCCGTGGTGAGGTGCCGAACGCCTCGGCGGCTTCCACGAGTTCGGCGTCGACCTGGCGGATGCCCAGCTCGGTCATGCGGACGCCGGGGGCGAGCGCGAAGATCAGGGTGGCGATCACGCCGGCCGAGGTGCCGAGGCCGAAGAAGAGGATCGCGGGGATCAGCAGCACCATCGACGGCATCGTCTGGAGCAGGTCGAGGGCGGGGCGTACGACCGCGCTGACCGTCCTGGAGCGGGCCGCCCAGATGCCCAGCGGGATCGAGATCACCAGGGCGATGACGGTCGCGACGAGCACCAGGGCGAGCGTCGACATGGCCCGGTCCCACAGGTCCAGCGAGTCGATGAGCAGGAACCCGGCGAAGGCCAGGACGCCCGCGACCAGCCCGCGCAGCCACCAGGCGATCACGGCCAGGATGCCCGCGAGGAGCAGGGGTTCGGGGGCGGTGAGGACCGCGTTGATGCCGTCGTACATGCCCTCGACGACGGTCTTGATCGCGTCGAAGAGCCAGGACATGTGGGCGAGGAGCCAGTCGACACCGGAGTCGACCCAGTCGCCGAGCGGGAGCCTAGGCATGGGCGGTCACCTTCTCGCCGCCGTCGCGCGGACTGACACAGGGGGTGGGTTCGTGCTGCTCGTCGCCGAGGAAGGCGACCAGGCGCTGCCTGGGTACGACGCCGACCAGTTCGTGGTCCTTGTCGAGCACCGCGACGGCGTGCGTGAGGCGGGCGCTGATCGCGCACAGGTCGTTGAACGGCGTGTCCGGCGTCGCGGTCTCACAGGCGCAGTCGGCCTCGTCGCCGCGCAGGTCGGTGTCCATGACGGAGCTCGCGGTGAGGACCCGGGAGCGGTCGACGTCCTGGATGAAGGAGGAGACGTAGTCGTCGGCGGGGCGGACGAGGATGTCCTCGGCGGTGCCGGTCTGGACGATGCGGCCGTCGCGCATGACGGCGATGCGGTCGCCCAGGCGCATGGCCTCGTTGAGGTCGTGGGTGATGAAGACGATCGTCTTCTTCAACGACTTCTGCAACTCAAGGAGTTGGTCCTGCATGTCCCGGCGGATCAGCGGGTCGAGCGCGCTGAACGACTCGTCCATGAGGAGCAGGTCGGCGTCGGTGGCGAGGGCGCGGGCCAGGCCGACGCGCTGCTGCATACCGCCGGACAGCTCGTCGGGCCAGGAGTCCTCCCAGCCGGCCAGGCCGCACAGGGCGAGCGCCTCGCCGGCGCGGGCTTCGCGCTCGGCGCGGGGCACGCCCTGCACGGCCAGGCCGTAGGCGGCGTTCTCGCGGACGCTGCGGTGCGGGAAGAGCGCGAAGTGCTGGAAGACCATGCTGATCTTGCGGGCGCGGACCTCACGGAGTTCGCGGTCGCCGAGCGCGGTCAGGTCCTGGCCGTCGAAGAGGACGCGGCCCGCGGTGGGCTCCAGGAGTCCGTTGAGCATCCGCAGGAGGGTGGACTTGCCGGAGCCGGACAGGCCCATGACGACGAAGATCTGGCCCGGTGCGACGGAGAAGGAGGCGTCGATCACGGCGGCGGTGGTGCCTTCGGCGCGCAGTTCCTCCCGGTCGGCTCCTTCGCGGAGCCGTTCGACTGCCTGGTCGGGTCGTCTGCCGAACACCTTGTGCAGATGCTCGGCTTCTAGCCTGGCTGACACGCGTACCTCTCGGTCGGGGGCAGGACGGGAGGCGACGTCGAGGGACCTGAAGGCCCCTCGACGGTTGAATGTGCAACCGGCATCGCTCCGAGGCCGCGCCTTCCCAGGCTTCCCGGGCGCAAACACAGGAGTGGTCCAGCTCACCGACCAAGGGTGCTCACCCGTCCGGAGCCGGCGGCGTTGGTCCCTCCGGGTGACAGGGAGGGGTGGTCGTCGCGCCGTCGTGCGGCATGATGCGAGGCGTGACCGGACGACTGATGCTTCTCGACACCGCCTCGCTCTACTTCCGCGCCTACTTCGGCGTCCCGGAGTCCGTGAAGGCGCCGGACGGGACGCCGGTGAACGCTGTACGCGGGCTGCTCGAGTTCATCGACCGGCTGGTCAAGGACCACCGTCCGGACCAGCTGGTGGCGTGCATGGACGCGGACTGGCGGCCGCAGTGGCGGGTCGACCTGATCCCCACCTACAAGGCGCACCGCGTCGCCGAGGTCCGCGAGAGCGGCCCGGACGCGGAGGAGGTGCCGGACACGCTCTCCCCGCAGGTGCCGATCATCGAGGCGGTTCTCGACGCGGTCGGCATCGCGCGCGTGGGCGTCGAGCCGTACGAGGCCGACGACGTGATCGGCACGTTCACGGCGCACGCGAAGGGCCCGGTCGACATCGTCACCGGCGACCGCGACCTCTACCAGCTCGTCGACGACGCCCGCGGAGTCCGCGTGCTGTATCCGATCAAGGGCGTCGGAATGCTCCAGCTCACCGACGAGGCGTGGCTGCGCGAGAAGTACGGCGTCGACGGGCGCGGTTACGTGGATCTGGCGCTGCTGCGCGGCGACCCCAGCGACGGTCTGCCGGGCGTCCCCGGGATCGGCGAGAAGACGGCGGCGAAGCTGCTCGCCGAGTTCGGTGACGTGCCCGCGATCATGGCCGCGATCGACGACCCCAAGTCCAAACTGACCCCCTCGCAGCGCAAGCGCCTCGACGAGGCACGGCCGTACGTCGCGGTCGCGCCCAAGGTCGTACGGGTCGCGGACGACGTACCGCTGCCCGATGTCGACCCGACGCTGCCGCACGCCCCACGCGACCCGGAGCTGGTGGGCGCGCTGGCGGAGCGCTGGGGGCTGGGCGGATCATTGCAACGACTGCTCACCACGCTGGGCGCGTAAGCATTGTTATTGCTCTCGCCTTCTTGCCTATCACAAAGAATCTAGTGCTAACTTAGGTAAGCCTAAGCATGGGAATCTGGGAGGCCGTCATGGCAGAACGTCCGGCACGGAAGCCGCGTAAGCCCCACTCCGCGCAGGTCGTCCGCACCGAGCGCCTGACTCCCCATATGCAGCGCGTGGTGCTCGGTGGCGAGGGTCTGGCCGAGTTCTCGGCGGACACCTGCACCGACCACTACGTGAAACTGCTGTTCCCGGCCGGGGGTGCGACCTACCCCGAGCCCTTCGACGTGGAGCGCATCCGCGCCGAGTTCCCGCGTGAGCAGTGGCCGGTGACCCGCACCTACACCGTGCGTGCCTGGGACCCCGAGCACCGCGAGATGACCCTGGACTTCGTGATCCACGGCGACGAGGGCCTCGCCGGCCCGTGGGCGTCCCGCGTCCAGCCGGGCGAGACCGTCCACTTCATGGGCCCCGGCGGCGCCTACGCCCCCGACGCGGACGCCGACTGGCATCTGCTCGCCGGGGACGAGAGCGCGCTGCCCGCGATCGCCCGCGCCCTGGAGTCGCTGCCCGAGGGCGCCACGGCACACGCCTTCGTGGAGATCTCCGGGCCCGAGGAGGAGCAGAAGATCGACTCCGACATCGAGGTCGTCTGGCTGCACCGCGGTGACCGTCCGGTCGGCGAGGCGCTCGCCGAGGCCGTACGGGCGCTGGAGTTCCCGGAGGGCCGGATGCACGCGTTCGTGCACGGCGAGGCGGCCTTCGTGAAGGACCTGCGCGCCCTGCTGCGCGTCGAGTTGGCGATCCCGCGCGAGGATCTTTCGATCTCCGGGTACTGGCGGCTGGGCCACAACGAGGACGGGTGGCAGGCGTCGAAGCGGGAGTGGAACGCGAAGATCGAGGCGGAGCAGGAGGGCGTTGCCGCGTAGGTGCGCCACGGGAGGGTGCCGCTTTGGGTTGTTTGGCGTCTGCGGCGGCGTCGTGGCTGGTCGCGCCCGCGCGGCGGAGCCGCAAATCGACACAGCCCCGCGCCCCTTTCGGGGCGCTGACCCGGGGCGGCACCTTTGGAGTGCCGCCCCTCTGGTTTACACCGACCGCTGATACGACCTGAACGTGCGGATCGATAGCCATACCGCCGCTACCGCTAGTGCCAGCAGCGCGCCGCCCCTGCTGAGTACGTCGCCCCAGTCGGGGTGTTCGCTCATCGCCGAACGGCCCGCCACCATCGCCCAGTTGAGTGGGTTGAAGTCGGCGATGTGTCGCATCCACGAGGGCATCTGGGACGGTGCCATGAAGGCGCTGGACAGGAATGTCAGCGGCAGCAGCAGGAAGGTGTTGATGCCGATGATCGACTCCCGTTGCTGCACCAGCATGCCGAGCGCGTTGGACAGTGCGCCGAAGATGGTCCCCAGGAGCACAGAGGCCACGATCAGGATCGCTATGCCGCCGATGCCGCCCGGGTAGTCGGCGCCGCCGAGCAGTCCGAGCAGCACGATGATCGCGGACTGGAGCGCGGTGACGAGGCCGTTGTTGACGACGTTGCCGTTCATCAGCGCGGCCCGGCTGACCGGGGTGGTCAGGAAGCGGTTGAGGGTTCCGCGCTGGATCTCCTCCAACGTGCCCATGCCCGCCCACATGTTGGAGCTGAGGGCACTCATCACGACCACGCCCGGGACGAGGTAGTCCAGGTACGAGGTGGTGCCGAAGCCGCCGAGTTCGACGACCTTCTTGAAGAGGTTGCCGAACAGGAACAGCCAGATCACCGGCTGGATGAGAGTGATGATCGCGAAGGCCGGCTGCCGTGCGAACACCATGAGTTGACGCTGCGTCATGTACCAGGTCTGGGAGACGGCGGTGCTCATCGCGCACCTCCGGCGACCGCGAGCTGCCCGGTGCTGTTCGCGTCGGCCTCGGCGTAACGGCGGCCCGCGTAGCGGAGATAGACGTCGTCCAGCGAGGGACGGGCGACGGTCGCGCTGGCGACCCCGACGCCGGCCCGCTCGAACGCCGCCAGCAGGACGGGCATCGCGGCCGCTCCGTCGTCGGCGCGGGCACTGACCCGGCGCCCGTCGACCAGCACCTCGCGCACGCCCGGCAGTCCGACGAGGGTGTCCCGCAGCAGCGTACGACCGGCGTCGCCGACCGCTTCCCGCAGCTCCAAGTGGACGGCGTCGCCGCGGAGTTCACCCTTGAGGGAGTCGGGGGTGCCTTCCACGACGACCCGGCCGCGGTCGACGATCGCGATGCGTTCGGCGAGCCGGTCGGCCTCTTCGAGGTAGTGCGTGGTGAGCAGGATGGTCAGCCCCTCCTCGCCCGCGAGACGGCCGATCTCGTCCCACATCGCGGTGCGGGCCTCCGGGTCGAGGCCGGTGGTGGGCTCGTCGAGGAAGAGCACCTCGGGCCGGTGCACCAGGCCGAGCGCCACGTCCAGACGGCGGCGCATACCGCCGGAGTAGCCCTTCACCGGGCGCTTGGCGGCGTCGGCGAGGGTGAAGCGGTCGAGGAGCTCGTCCACCCGCTTCGCGAGGGCGGTGCCCCTCAAGCCGTAGAGCCTGCCCTGGAGTTGGAGGTTCTCGCGGCCGGTCGCCGTCGGGTCCGCGCCCGAGTTCTGGGCGACCACGCCGATCGCGCGGCGGACCCGGTCGGGGTGGCGCAGCACGTCGTGGCCGGCGACCGCGGCCGCGCCGGAGTCGGGCCTGGCGAGGGTGGTGAGGATCTTGACGGTGGTGGACTTGCCCGCGCCGTTCGGCCCGAGGAGGCCGAAGACGGTGCCGGGTTCGACGGTGATGTCCATGCCGTTGAGGGCGGTGACATCGCCGGAATAGGTCTTGATCAGTTGACGCGCCTCGACCGCGGGCGCACGGGTACTGCCCATGACAGCTCTCCAAGGAATGAGCGGATGTGCGATGTGAAAGGTCTCGACTGATCCGCGTGAAGAGCGCCCGGCTATCCTGGGTGTGCCGCACCTCGATCGCCTGGCTTCGCCGCACGGCGGGTCAGTTCGGGGTTCGTGACCCCGGCGGGGCTGCTCCAACAGCCCGGTCGGGGTTCTTCGTGTCTAGGTGAACTCCGGTGGCAGCTCCCCCGTTTCGTGGAATTGGCGCCATCCGTCGACGCCGAGCATCGAGCCCTTCCTGATCTCCTCCAGGAAACCGCGCACCCACTCGGCCTGCGCCTCGATCATGTGCAGTTGGTACTCGACCTCGATCAGGAACAGCCGGGGCACCGACTCGTACAGCTTCTCCAGGGCCCCGCGCTCACTCGCCGCCCGCACGTCCAGGTTCTTCACCCGCTCCTCCAGAAGCGTCATCACCTCGTCGGGGTGCAGGGCGCCCAGCAGCGAGAGGGCCGTCTCGAAGATCGGGTACTCCTTGACCGGGCGGGCCAGCAGCTCGGACAGCCACTCGGTCGTCTCCTCGCGGCCGGCCTCGGTCACTCCGTAGACCGTGCGCTCGGGGCGGTTGCCCTTGCGCTCCGTGTCGGCGACCTCGACGAAGCCGTGCTTCTCCAGGTTCTGCACGACCGTGTAGAGCGAGCCGTAGTTGATCTTCGTGCTGGTGTCCTTGCCCTGGCGGCGAAGGGTCTGGGCGATCTCGTACGGATGCATGGGCCCCTGCCAGAGGGTCACCAGCACGGCGAGCGCGAGCGGATTGCTGAGCTTGCGACGCTTCGCAGCCATCGGGATCACCGCCTCCATCCGTACCTCGTGCCCGAATATCCGCGAACGAACATATCGCGAGTTGAACGAGAGCGTCAATACACACGATGTATCGCGATCCCGCCGCCACGGCAAGAGCGTGAGGACTTAGGCCCCCCGCAGATACGACGGCGTGACGCGGCGGAAACAGGCCATCCCTAATTTCTGTCACCCGACAGGAATTCAGCTGTCGCCGTCAGGATTCCGCTCTCCTGCGCCGAAGGCAGGTGCCGCCGTGACCACAACCGCCCCCTCCGACATACGCCCCGATCCGCCGCACTCCCCCAGCTCCGACGACGGCTCCCTCGCGGAGTTCGGCTACCCCCAGGAGCTGCACCGCAGCCTGGGCCGGTACGCGTCGTTCGCGGCCGGGTTCTCCTTCATCTCCGTACTGACGACCGTCTTCCAGTTCTTCGCCTTCGGGTACGCGTTCGGCGGCCCGGTCTTCTTCTGGGCCTGGCCGATCGTGCTGGCCGGCCAGCTGCTGGTGGCGGCCTGCTTCGCGGAACTGGCCGCGCGCTATCCGATCTCGGGCGCGATCTACCAGTGGTCGTCTCGCCTCTCCAACGCGACCTTCGGCTGGTTCGCGGGCTGGATCATGGTGATCGGCCAGATAGTGGTGGTGGCGGCAGCCGCCCTGGCCCTCCAGATGGTGCTGCCGGCGATCTGGTCGGGCTTCCAGCTGGTGGGCACGGACCCGGCTCCCACCTCCCCCGACGGCGCGGCCAACGCGGCGGTCCTGGGCGTGATCCTGCTGGTCCTGACGACGCTGGTGAACATCCTCGACAACCGCGTGATGTCGGTGATCAACCGGGTCGGGGTGACGGCGGAGATCATCGGCGCGGTCCTGATCGTCGTCCTCCTCCTGACCCACTCGAAGCGCACCCCGACCATCACCTTCCACACGACCGGCAGTCTGGAGGGCGGGCTGCTCGGCGCCCTGCTGGTCGGCTCGTTCACGGCGGCGTACGTGATGATCGGCTTCGACAGCGCGGGCGAGATGAGCGAGGAGACCCACAACCCGCGCCGCACCGCGCCCCGCACGATCCTCACCGCGCTCACCGCCGCGGGCCTGCTCGGCGGCCTGATCATCCTCGGCGGCCTGCTCGCGGCCCCCAGCCTGACCGACGGCCACCTGGGCGTCGACGGCCTGAGCTACGTCCTGACGAGCAGCCTCGGCGACGGCGTCGGCAAGGCCCTGCTGGCGGACGTGGTGGTGGCGATCGCGGTGGCGACCCTGGCCATCCAGACGGCGGCCTGCCGCATGCTCTTCTCCATGGCCCGCGACAGCCAACTCCCGTTCTCCGCCCGCCTGTCCAAGGTCAACACCCGCACCGGCATGCCCAGCGCCCCGGCCATCGTCGTGGGCGTCCTCGCGGCCGCCCTGCTCCTCCTCAACTTCGCCTCCCCGGACGCCTTCCTCGCCATCGGCACCACCTGCATCGTGATGCTGTACCTGGCGTACGCGATGGTGACGGGCCCGCTGCTGCTGCGCCGCGTGCGGGGCGAGTTCGAGGTCGAGGGCACGGACGAGACGGGCGCGCGCCTGTTCTCCCTGGGCCGGTGGGGGGTGCCGGTCAACGCGCTGGCGCTGCTCTACGGCCTGGTCATGACGGTCAACCTGGCGTGGCCGCGGGCTGCCGTGTACGACCCGGCGGGCGGGCACTGGTACTTCCAGTGGTTCACGGTGTTGTTCCTGGCCGTGACGGTTGCGTTCGGAGCCTTGTACCGGCTCATGCGCGCGCGGCCCGTGCGCTCCGCGACCGAACCTGCTCGATCTCTTGCGGATTCTACTCAACTGCCGCCTGAATAAGCCTTGTTGTGGTCGGTTGGCGGCGCATGGACGGCGCAACGGACGGAGCGTGAAGCCGCGCATCCGGCAAGCGGAGAACCGTTCCATGCGCCGGGGTAGCACCATGCGCCGGGGTAGAACGCCCTTTTGGGGAGACGCGGGCCGTCGCATGGTCCGGAGCAAGGGTCTTTCAGGGCGAATTGACGACATGACTCGATGTCGCACCCGGACCCGTTGGAGGTGGTGCCCGGATGCCCACGACGGCCGGCAGCTCAACACCTCGCTACGGCGCCTTCCTTGAGCTCCGACCGGCCTCGAACAGTTGACTGGACCCGCGGGCACATCGGAAGGTGGAGACGCCCCGCGACCGCACCGTCCGGCGGTCGCCGCCAGAGCCATGGCTGACGGCACCACCCGGCACTCGGTCGATGAGGCCCGCTCGACCGGTTCAGCCCGCACGCCTTGTTCGTGTACGAATCAGCCACGCCGCAGTCACAGCGCAGGGAGTACAGCGCGCAGTTCGTGGACTTGGTCGACTCCGTCACCCGGAGGGCACCGCCAAGGGCTCCGCCCCCACCCAGCCGCCAGGGGCCGTAGCTCTGGCCGTCGGCTGCGTGCGGCGGCCCGAGGGCACCCTCCGCGAGTCTCCGATTCCGTGCTCAGCCCAAGCCGAAAGGCCTGACAACCACTGCTGATGCCAGGTCTTGCGTCCCGACAGGAGATCAGCACGATGAGCACATCCGCGCTCCGAGCGCATTACACATGGCCGGGGAACCCGCACGTCGACCTGCTGAATCGCAGCGGCGACGACTGGACGTACGACATGGGGCTCCTGCCCGTCGCGGCCGACCCGGAGGAGTGGGCGGCCATCGGACTCGCCGACTGCACCGCGTGGTGCTACCCCGCCGCGGACAAGGATGAGCTGTTCCTGGCGTACCACCTCTACGCGTGGATGTTCGCCCTCGACCTGCTGTTCCCTCGGACGTTCAAAGCCGAGCGCGACCTCCAGGGAGCGCGGGCCCTGGTCGACCGGCTGTCTCTGTTCATGCCGTTGCACGGCGCCTCCCCTGCGATGCCTAAGCACCCCATAGAGAGGTCCCTTGCCGATTTATGGATACGGATGACGCCGACCAGGTCGACGGAGTGGAAACGCAACATGCGGAACGCCGTGCTGGAATATGCCGACGGCCAGTGCTGGGAGCTGGAATGCATGCGCTCCGGGCGTATCCCTGATCCGGCCGAGTACCTTGTCCGCCGCCGCGGCTCGTTCGGCGGCCAGGTCGGGATCTGCCTCGCCGAGCACGTGGCCGCCGCGGAAGTGCCGGCCCGAGTGCGCCGCTCCCGTCCCTTCCGTGCGCTGACGGACGCCTGGATAGACCTTCAGACTCTCTACAACGACGTCCGCTCCTACCGTCGAGAGGTCGAGAAGGAGGACGAGATATGCAACTTCGTCCTCGTGTTCGGGAGGTTCCTGGACATCTCCATCGACGAGGCCGCGGCCGTGACAACCCGGCTGCGTACGGCCAGGCGGTCGGAGTACGAACACCTTGAGAAGACTCAACTCCCGGACCTCTGCGAACAGTTGCAGCTGAACGGCAACGACCGTGAGCAGTTGTCGGCCGTCGTCGAAGTGATGGGTTACCACCTCGCCGCCGTCGACGCCTGGACGACCACCGCCCCGCGGTATCAGGCGCCCGCCCCGGGAGACGTGCCCTCCACGGTTCTCGGATCCTGAGGAACCGAACCGCCGCGTACGCTTGATCGTGATGAGACGCCGCACCCCGCCCCCGCCCTCTCCCCTGCCCCAACGCGACGGAGTGGATCCGGTGCGGGTGCGGCTGCCGGCCGGGAACGCGTGGGCGACCGTGCGGGATCATCTCGTGGCGCGGCTCGCGGCCGGGGGCGAGGTGATCGACACCATGCTCGCCGAGGGACGGATCGTGGACGTCACCGGACGCCCGGTGTCGCGGGACACGGCGTACGCGCCCGGGATGTTCGTGTGGTTCCACCGGGAGCTGCCTGACGAGGAGCGCGTGCCGTTCCCGATCGACGTCGTGTACCGGGACGAGCACGTGGTGGTGGCCGACAAGCCGCACTTCCTGGCCACCACCCCGCGCGGCAGCCACGTCGCCGAGACGGCCCTGGCGCGGTTGCGGCGGCAGCTGGGAATCCCGGCACTGGGCGCGGCCCACCGCCTCGACCGGCTGACCGCCGGGCTGGTGCTGTTCATCGTGCGACCGGAGGAGCGCGGCGCGTACCAGTCGCTGTTCCGCGACCGGCGGGTGGCGAAGGAGTACGAGGCGGTGGCCCCGTACGACCCGACGCTGGCCCTGCCGCGCACCGTGCGCAGCCGGATCGTCAAGGAGCGCGGCATCCTGGCGGCCCAGGAGGTCGAGGGCGAGACCAACGCCATCAGCCGGGTCGAGTTGCTGGAGCACCGACACGGGCGGGCCCGGTACCGGCTCACTCCGCGTACCGGGCAGACGCACCAACTGCGGGTGCACATGAGCGCGTTGGGCGTGCCCATCCTCGGCGATCCGCTCTATCCGGTGGTGACCGACCCCGTGCCGGCCGGTGATTTCCGGCGTCCGCTCCAACTGCTGGCGCGGGGCCTGGAGTTCACCGATCCGGTCACGGGGTGCGAGCACCGGTTCACCAGCCCGCGGGTGCTGCGGGCCTGGTCGTCGTACGAGGAGTGGGCGGGGTGACCCCGGTGGCCGGTCGCCTCATTCGCCGTGCCACCAGCGCAGGAAGCGGCGGAACAGGCCCGGTCGGCGGGCCGGTTCGGACACCGGCGCCGCGGCGGGCACCGCGGTGGGCTCGTCGACCGGGGCGGCGGGCGCCGGAACCGTGGGCGGGGTCGGCACGAAGCTGACCTGCCAGTCGTTCGGGCGCTGCCGCAGTGACGGGTTGACGGCGGGCTGCTCGGCGACATCCTGCTGGGCCTTGGGCGTGAACCTCACCGGCAGTTCCACCAGGTGCCGGTTCCCGATGGACGACCGCCAGCGCAGTTCGTCCTCCTCGCAGGCGAGCTGGATGTCCGGAACACGGGTCAGCAGCGCGTCGACGCCCACGTCGGCGATGGCACGGCCGATGTCCTGGCCCGGGCACTCATGAGGGCCACCGCTGAAGGCGAGGTGCGAGCGGTTGCCCATCATGTTGGCTTTGAGGTCGGGCCGCACCCGGGGGTCCACGTTGCCCGGCGCGGGCGCGAACAGCAGGCCGTCGCCCTTGCGGATGCGCTGGCCGCCCAGCTCCGTCTCCTGCTTGGCGAAGTAGGCGAAGACGGTGCTGAACGGCGGCTCGTCCCACAGGGACTGCTCGACCGCCTCGGGCACGGTCATCTGGCCGCCGTTCAGCTGGGCCCGGAAGCCCGGTTCGGTGAGCACCATGCGCAGCACGTTGGCGAGGAGGTTGGCCGTGGCCTCGTAGGAGGCGAGGAGCACCACGCGCAGGTGTTCCCTGACCTCGTCGTCGGTGAGCCCCGCCGGGTGGGTGACGAGGTGGCTGGTGAAGTCCTCCTGAGGCTGGGCCCGGCGCCGTACGGCGAGCCGGCCGAGGACCTCCATGAGGTAGCCGTGGCTGGCGAGCGCGGTCTCACTGCCCTTGAGACAGTCGCGGGCGGCCTGCACCAGCCGGTCGCCGTACTCCTCGGGCATGCCGAGGATCTCGCACATGACCGCCATCGGCAGATGCTCGGCGAACTCGGCGACCAGGTCGGCGTCGCCGTCCTCACAGAACTGGTTGACGAGGTGTTGGGTCGCACGGTAGATGTGGCGGCGGATGCCCCGGTGGTCGATGGTCGACATGGCGCCGGTGACCGCGCCGCGCAGCCGCAGGTGCTCGTCGCCCTCGGCGTGCGCGCAGATGGGCTGCCAGGCGAAGTGCGGCATCAGCGGGTGGTCGGGCTTGACCGTGCCGTCGAGCATGGAGGTCCACAGCCGGCTGTCCTTGCAGTACTGCGAGGGGCTGCTCACCATGTGCAGGTTCTCGCCGTGACCGAGCACCACCCAGATCGGCACGTCCTGGTGGAGCAGCGCGGGGGCCACCGCACCGTGTTCGGCGCGGAGTTTCTCGTACACGGCTCCCAGGTCCTCGGCCTCGGGACCGTACAACCGGCGCAGCCCGCCGGGGCCCGTGCCGTGCGCGGGGCAGCCGGGCGGCGGGCCGAAACTGGTGTCGTCCGTGTCGGTCGGGGAGTGAGGTTCAGGCGTCACAGTGATCGCTCCGGGAACTGAAGTGGATCCGGTGTCGGGGTAGTTGGGCGGGTCAGGTGAGTGAGCCCGTCATCGCCAGGGAGTGCAGGAAGCGCATCAGGGTCATCAGGACGTCCCGGCTGGAGGCGCGGCGGCGCGCGTCGCACTCGATGATGGGGACGTCCGGGGACAGGTCGAGCGCCGTACGCAGGTCCTCGACGGGGTAATGCGGGCCGTCCGGGAAGGAGTTGACGGCGATGACGAACGGCACCCCGCGCTCCTCCAGCCGTCCTATGACGTCGAAGCTGACTTCGAGGCGCCGCGTGTCGATCAGCACCACCGCGCCGAGCGCGCCCTCGAACAGCCCGTTCCACAGGAACCAGAAGCGTTCCTGGCCGGGGGTGCCGAACAGGTACAGCACCAGTTGGTCGGTGATGCTGATCCGGCCGAAGTCCATGGCGACGGTGGTGGCCGTCTTGCTCTCGGAGCCGTAGTTGTCGTCGACGCCGACGCCGGCCTGCGTCATGGTCTCCTCGGTGGTCAGCGGCCTGATCTCGCTGACCGAACCGACCATGGTCGTCTTGCCGACCCCGAAGCCGCCGACGATCACGATCTTCACCGCGGCCTGGGCCGTGTGCGGGAGATGGTCCTCGGTCCGAGGGCCCGTGATGGTGTCAGAGCTTTTGAAGTCCATGCATCACCGCTTCGAGGAGGGAACGGTCGGGGAGCGCCTGGCGGACGATCGGGGCGCGCGCCTGCACCAGTTCGGCCGTCAGCAGCTCGGTGAGCAGGACGGTCACCACGCTGTACGGCAGGTTGAGATAGGCCGACAGCTCGGCCACGGACAGGGGGGCGATACAGAGCCCGAGCAGGGCCGCCTGCTCGGGAGTGGCCGACTGCGGCGCGTCGGAACGCGCCACGATCAGCGTGACCAGGTCGAGTTCGGCCCGGTCACCGTCCTCGGTCGCGCCGGTGAGCACGTACAGCCGCTCGGGGATCTTTCCTTCGCCCGGTTTCTTGCCGGGTTCGGGAGGCGCTTTCTCCGCGGGTTGTCGCCGCTGGCGTTGCGGAGGAGTCATACGGTCTGCCCGTTGCGCCTCGGCGGGCTGGTGAGGTGGGCGCCGATTCTGACGACGAGGTCACGCATGCGGTTGCTCATCATGCCGGGCTCGGCGACCACGTCGGACAGCACTGCCAGATAGGCGTTGGCGCCCGCGGCCATCAGATAGAAGTAGCCGCCGTTGATCTCGATGATGACCATCTTCATCCGGCCGTCGCTGCCCGGGATCTCGGAGGCGACGGCACCCGCCAGGCTCTGGAGTCCGGCACAGGCCGCGGCGACGCGGTCGGCGGCGTCCGGGTCGCCGCCGTAGCGGGCGATGCGCAGCCCGTCGGCGGAGAGCACCACGATCTGCTGGATGCCGGGCACGCCGTCGGCGAGATCCTTGAGCATCCAGTCGAAGTTGGCTCGCTGCTGGATCACTTGAGGTCCCCCTCGTCGTCGGCCTCGACTCGGGCCGGCTCGGTCTTCTGGGTGAAAGCGGTCGGGTCCGGGTCGCCCTTGAGGCCTTCCATGAACGCCTCGACCCACAGGCCCGGTTCGGGTTCGTCCTTCTTCTCCGGCTCGGGCTCGGGTGTGCCCCAGGCGGAGCGGGCCTCCCGTGCGGCGGCCTCGGCGCGCTCGGCGGCGGCCTGTTCGGCGTACCGCTGGGCGAGCGGGACCTTGACCCGGCTGCGGCGCTGCGGCAGGCCGCCCGCCGTCCACTCGGTGACCTCGGGAACCTCGTCCTCCATGCTCACCGAGGCCGGGATGCGCGGGCTCGTGGGGCGGCGCCGCTTGATCGTGCGCTTGGGACCGTCGACCGCGCCGAGCTCCGCCTTGGGCAGGGCGGTGGCACCGATGCCGTGGGCGAGTCCGGGCGCGGTGCCGGGGGTGAGCATCTCGCTGGGCACGATGAGGACGGCGCGGACGCCGCCGTAGGCCGAGGCGCGCAGCGAGATCTGCATGTTGTACGTCGCGCAGAGCCGGCCGACGACGGCCAGGCCCAGGCGCGGGCTCTCGCCCAGGTCCTGGAGGTCGGTGCCGGCCTTGGCGCGCTCCAGCATGCCCTCGGCCCGGGCCCGCGACTCCTCGCTGAGGCTGACGCCGCCGTCCTCGATCTCGATGGCGACACCGGTCTGCACCTCTACGGCGGTGACGTGCACCTTGGTCTGCGGGGGCGAGTAACGCGTGGCGTTGTCGAGGAGTTCGGCCGCCGCGTGGATGACCGGCTCGACGGAGATGCCGCGGATGTTGACCTTGGCGATGGAGTGCAGCTCGATGCGCCGGTACTCCAGGATGCGGGACATGGCGCCGCGCAACACGCTGTACAGCGGCACCGGTTCGGGCCACTGACGGCCCGGGCGGCCGCCGCCGAGCACCGAGATGGAGTCGGCGAGACGGCCGATCAGCGCGGTGCCGTGGTCGATGCGCAGGAGGTCGTCGAAGACCTCGGGGTTACGGCCGTGGTCCTCCTCCATCTCCCGGAGTTCCTTGGCCTGTTGGTGGACGATGGCCTGGACGCGGCGGGCGATGCTGACGAAGGAGCGCTGCGCGGAGTCACGCATGTTCTCCTCGCGCTCCACGATCCTGAGCACGGTCCTCAGCAAGTCGCGCTGCGGCTCGGGAAGTTGCCGCCACTCCGGATCGGCGTCGACGACTTGGCGAATCACCTCTCCGGGGGATTCTCCAGTGCTGAGCCGGTGCAGCGTGGCGGGCAGGATCTCCTGACCGAGGCGGACCATCTCCTGGTTCTGTTCGGCAAGCCGCCGTTCCAGATACGCGGTGTGACGATTGTGCTCGGCGCGAGCGTCCCGCAGATTGCGTCCGCGACGTACCGCTTCGGCCGCCGTCATGATCACCAGCAGGGTGGCGACGGCTCCGCACCAGCCGACGGCGATCCGGGCAGGCCCCGCCACCAGGGCGACGGCGGCCCCGGTCGCCGCGGCCATCACTATGGCAGGCGGCAACAGCACGCGCGCGTAGGGAAGTTCACGGCCGGCGGGAGGCGATTGAACACTCACCATGTATGCCCTCTAAGACAGGTCGGCTGGGGGGATCGGTTGAATCTGGGGGGAGCTTCTGCATCTTTTGCATGTTTGGGAACAAGCGCACGAATACAGCCCAACTCGGTGCGCTGCGGGCGAGCTTAGTCCGACCGGATCACCGCTGTGTCATATTCAGCAAGCCCCTGAAAAGGGACACGGAAGGGGAGTACCCTCAGCCCATTTACACGCTGCGGCTTCAATCGCACACAGCGAGTCACGGCGAACAGGCATGCGAAAGTCACTCACCGTAAGGAGTGAAGCGCCGATTCCGGCTCGGGTTCGGGCCGGGACTCCGGATCAGATTCCGGCGATGCGCAAGGCCGCGTCGGCCGTCGCCTCCGCGAAGGCGGACACCGGCCGCTCGGGGTCGGACCGGTGCACGAGGATGACACCCTCGATCAGCCCGAACACCAGATCCGTCCGCAGCTCCAACTCGCTCTTGGCGAGCGCCCCGCCGGCCGCCGTCGCGGCGAGCAACTGCCGGTAGGTGTCCTTGAGTTCGGCGCGTACGGCATGGAAGCCGGCGAAACGCTCGGCGCGCACCTCGGGCAGCAGATAGAGCCCGCCGAGGTTGTGCGAACCGCCGCACAGCAGCTCGACGTCGGTACGGCACAGCTCCCACAGCCGGCCCTCGGCCGGGGTCGCGTCGTCCGCGAGGAGTTCCCGGGCGTACGTCAGCGAGGGCGTGACCGTGGACTCCAGGAGGTCCGCGAGCAGCTCCTCCTTGCCGGAGACGTAGTGGTACATCGACGCCTGCCGCATGCCCGCACGCTCGGCGACGGCCCGGGTCGTGGTGGCCGCGTAGCCGCGGGTGGTGAACAACTCGGCGGCGGCGGAGCGGAGTTCGGCGCGCGGGGACAGTCCACTGTCCGGCCGCTGATCGGCCCGCGGCCTGCCGACCCGGCGGCCCCCCTGTGCACCTGTCGTCCCCATGCGTTCGATCCTCGCACACGACCCCGGACCACGGACTCCCGATGATCTTCGTGAGGGCTCGGTAACCGAGCGGCAACACCCGGGCAACCCCGGCGACCCGGCGGCCTCCTAATTTCTGTCGAGCGACAGAAATGTCGTACGACCGAGACGTCCCCACAGCCGGAGGTCCCCCGCGATGGCGACAGCGACCACTTACGGAGCCCGCGCCCACGCCCGCGCCCAGGAGGGCAAGCGGGCCGAGGCGATGCCCGTCGTCCCGGCCGGCGACTGGCCGGCACCGCCCTGCGAGGCGGGCCACCTGGTGTGGGCCGAGACGGTCGCGGGCGGCAACTACACCCACCGCGTCCTGGCCCGCGGCACCGAGCTCCGCCTGACCGACCTGCGCGGCGACGCCTGCGCCCACCTGCTCCTGTACGCGGCCGACCGCCCCTGGGAGCGCCTGAACGTCGCCGACACGGTCAAGGTCCAGTGGAACGCCTACCTCGGCGAGGGCCAGCTCCTCCTCTCCGACCAGGGCCGCGTCCTCGCCTCCCTCGTCGCCGACACCTCCGGCCGCCACGACGCGCTGTGCGGCACCTCCACGCTCGTCCGGAACACCGAGCGCTACGGCGACGGCACCCCGCAGTCCGGCTCCCCCGCCGGGCGCGAGCTGTTCAAGCTCGCCGCCGCCAAGAACGGCCTGGAACCACGGGACCTGCCGCCCTCTCTCTCCTTCTTCCAGGGCGTCGAGGTCCGCGACGACGGCTCCCTCGACTTCACCGGCTCGACCGGCCCCGGAGGCAGCGTGACCCTGCGCGCCGAGCAGGACGTGACCGTACTGATCGCGAACGTGCCGCACCCGGCCGACCCGCGCGACGACTACGTCAACACCCCGCTGGAGGTGCTCGCCTGGCGCGCCGGGGCCACCGAGCCGGGCGACCCGCTGTGGGAAGCCACACCCGAAGGCCGCCGCGCCTTCCTCAACACCACCGAATTCCTTGCCGCGAGGGGGCTCATATGAAGACCGTGGACGTACCGGCCATGAAGACGGTGGAAGTACCGGCCCGCGCCGCCTGGTCCGCCGTCGTCCGCACGGGCGAGACCCTCACGATCACCGACCTGCACGGCAACCAGGCCGTCGACTTCCTCGTCTACGACGCCCACGACACCTCGGTCCGCTACAGCGCCCCGGACACCATCCACGCGCAGGGCAACCTCTTCCTGACCACCGGCAGCGTGCTGATGTCCAACGAGCACACCCCGCTGATGACCGTCACGGACGACGAGGTCGGCCGGCACGACACGGTCGGCGGCGCCTGCTCCAAGGAGTCCAACACCCTGCGCTACGGCCACCACACGTGGTCGCAGCACGCGTGCGTGGACAACTTCCTCGCGGAGGGCGCCCGTTACGGCCTCGGCAAGCGCGACCTGGTCTCCAACATCAACTGGTACATGAACGTGCCGGTCGAGAAGGACGGCACCCTGGGCATCGTCGACGGCCTCTCCGCCCCGGGCCTGAAGCTGACCCTGCGCGCCGAACGCGACGTCCTGGTCCTGGTCTCCAACTGCCCCCAGATCAACAACCCTTGCAACGGCTTCGAGCCGACGGCCGTACAGATGACGATCGTTGAGGCCGCCGCCCGAGGGGATGCCGCATGACCTTCGACACGCTGCTGATCGCCAACCGGGGCGAGATCGCCGTCCGCGTCATCCGCACGGCCCGCGAACTCGGCCTGCGCACGGTCGCCGTGTACTCCGACGCCGACCGCTCGGCACCCCATGTACGGCTCGCCGACGAGGCGGTACGACTCGGCCCGGCACCCGCGAAAGAGTCGTACCTGGACGCCGACTTGGTCCTCAAGGCGGCCAAGGACACGGGCGCGGGCGCGATCCACCCCGGCTACGGCTTCCTGTCCGAGGACGCGGCCTTCGCACGGCGCTGCGAGGACGCCGGCATCGTGTTCGTGGGCCCGACTCCCGCACAGCTGGAGCTGTTCGGCGCGAAGCACACAGCACGGGCGGCAGCCGAGGCGACCGGGGTCCAACTCGCCCCAGGCACAGGACTGTTGGCAGACCTGGACGAGGCACTCACCCAAGCAGCCCTGATCGGCTACCCCGTCATGCTCAAGGCGACCGGCGGTGGCGGCGGCATCGGTATGTCGGCCTGCCACTCCGCCGCCGAACTCACCGAGTCCTGGGAGCGGGTGCAGCGCGTCGCCGCCGCCTCCTTCTCCTCCGCCGGCGTCTTCCTGGAACGCCTGGTCGAGCACGCCCGCCATGTCGAGGTACAGGTCTTCGGCGACGGCGACGGCAAGGTCGTCACCTTCGGCGACCGCGACTGCTCCCTCCAGCGCCGCAACCAGAAGGTGGTGGAGGAGGCCCCGGCCCCGGGCCTCCCCGACCACGTCCGCACCCAACTGGCCGCCTCCGCCCGCGACTTGTGCGCCTCGGTCGGCTACCGCTCCGCCGGGACCGTCGAGTTCGTCTACGACGCGAGCCGCGAGGAGGCCTACTTCCTGGAGGTCAACACCCGCCTCCAGGTGGAACATCCGGTCACCGAGGAGGTCTACGGCGTCGACCTGGTCGCCTGGATGCTGCGCCTGGCCCGCGGTGAGAGGGACGTGGTCCGCGACCCCGGCACCCCGCGCGGCCACGCCGTCGAGGCCCGCGTCTACGCCGAGGACCCGTCCCGCGAACACCGGCCCAGCGCGGGCCTGTTGACCCGCGTCGAGTTCCCGCATGGCGTCCGCGTCGACGGCTGGGTGGAGACCGGCACCGAGGTGACGACGTCGTACGACCCGATGCTCGCGAAGGTCATCGCGTACGGCCCCGACCGCGCCCACGCGCTCCAGCGGCTCGACGAGGCACTGGCCCGCACCCGCGTGGACGGCATCGAGACGAACCTGGGCCTGGTCCAAGCGGCTCTGGCCGAACCGGACTTCAGAGCAGCCACCCACTCCACGGCGACCCTCGCCACCGTCACCGACCCCACCCCCCGTATCGAGATCGTCGCTGGCGGCACGCTCACCACGGTCCAGGACTGGCCGGGCCGCACCGGCTACTGGCAGGTCGGCGTCCCCCCGTGCGGCCCGATGGACGACCTCTCCTTCCGTCTCGGCAACCGCGTGCTCGGCAACGGCGAGGGCACCCCCGGCCTCGAATGCACCCTCCAGGGACCGACGTTGAGGTTCACCCACACCACCACGGTGTGCGTGACGGGCGCCCCGGCACCGGTGACGGTCGACGGCACGCCGGTCCCGCAGTGGGAGCCGGTGACGGTACCCGCGGGCGCGACCCTGGAGATCGACACCCCGGCCGAACACGGCCTGCGGACCTACGTGTTGTTCGCGGGCGGCCTGGACGTGCCCGCCTTCCTCGGCAGCGCGAGCACCTTCACCCTGGGCCGCTTCGGCGGACACGGGGGCCGGGCCCTGCGCACCGGTGACGTCCTGCACGGCGGCACGGTCGCCGAGGGCACACCGGTATCCCCGGCCGACCGCCCGGCGTTCGGCGCCGTATGGGACGTAGCGGCGGTCGAAGGCCCGCACGCGGCACCGGAGTTCTTCACCGAGGACGACATCCGCGACTTCTACGCCGCCGACTGGAAGGTCCACTTCAACTCGGCGCGCACGGGCGTCCGCCTGGTCGGCCCGAAACCCCGCTGGGCCCGCACCGACGGCGGGGAGGCGGGCCTGCACCCGTCCAACATCCACGACACCCCGTACTCGGTCGGCGCCGTCGACTACACGGGCGACATGCCGGTACTGCTCGGCCCCGACGGCCCGTCCCTCGGCGGCTTCGTCTGCCCGGCGACGGTCATCAGCCAACAGCGCTGGAAACTGGGCCAGTTCAGGCCCGGCGACACGGTGCGCTTCGTCCCGGTGAACGTCGACGGCTCGCCCCGTCCCGACATAGTGGACGGCGGGATACTCGCCCGGGACGGAGACGTCACCTTCCGCCGCAGCGGCGACGACAACCTCCTCGTCGAATTCGGCCCCATGCAACTGGACTTGGCCCAGCGCATGCGGGTCCACGCCCTGATGGAGGCGGTGGCGGAGGCCGACTTCGAGGGCGTCACGGACCTCACCCCAGGCATCCGCTCGCTCCAGATCCAGACAGACCCGACCCGCCTCCCCCAGTCCCAACTCCTCACCTCAGTAAGGGAGATAGCGGCAGCACTCCCGCCCACGGACCAACTGATCGTCCCCTCCCGCACGGTCCACCTCCCCCTCTCCTGGGACGACCCGGCAACGCGCGAGGCGATCGCCCGCTACATGGCCGGTGTCCGCGACGACGCCCCTTGGTGCCCGTGGAACATCGAGTTCATCCGCCGCGCCAACGGCCTGGCCTCGGTCGAGGACGTCTACGCCACGGTCTTCGACGCGGAATACCTCGTACTGGGCCTGGGAGACGTCTACTTGGGCGCACCCGTGGCCACCCCCCTGGACCCCCGCCACCGCCTGGTGACGACCAAGTACAACCCGGCCCGCACCTGGACCGCCGAGAACTCGGTCGGCATCGGCGGGGCGTATCTCTGCATCTACGGCATGGAGGGCCCCGGCGGCTACCAGTTCGTGGGCCGTACGACCCAGGTGTGGTCGGGCTGGCAGCAGCGCGGCGCGTTCGAGCAGGGCTCGCCCTGGCTCCTCCGCTTCTTCGACCGCATCAAGTGGTACCCGGTGGAGCCGGACGAACTCCTCGAACTCCGGGCCGACATCACCTCGGGCCGCTTCGTCCCGCGCATCGAGGAGGGCACGTTCTCGCTCGCCGAGTACGAGGCGTTCCTCACCGAGAACGCCGAGTCCATCGCGGAGTTCAGGTCCCGGCAGCAGACCGCGTTCGGCGCGGAACGCGATGCCTGGGAGGCGGCGGGCGAGTTCACCCGGGCGGAGGCGGCGGCCGCCCCGGCACCACCGCAGGCCGAGGTGACGGTCCCGGCGGGCGGACGCCTGGTGGAAGCCGAATTCGCGGCCTCCGTCTGGCAGTTGAACGTAGCGCCGGGCGACGAGGTGACGGCCGGCCAACCCCTCCTGGCCCTGGAGGCGATGAAGATGGAGTCCAGGGTGCACGCGCCCATGGCCGGCGTGGTCACGGAGATCCTGGCCAGGCCCGGCGACCAGGTCGAGGCGGGCACGGCGCTGCTCGTCCTGGCCCCCGCAAGCTGAACAGCAAGGAGCACCAAGAGATGTCGACCACCTCGACCACCGTGTCCCGAGTCCGCGCCGCCTACGCCCGTATCGAGGCCGTAGCCCGCCCCGAGATCTGGATCGACCTGCGCCCGCAGCCGGAGGTCGAGTCCGAGGCGAGGGCGCTGGACGAACGACTGTCAGCGGGCGAGCAACTCCCGCTCGCGGGCTGCCTGTTCGCGGCCAAGGGCAACATAGACGTCCACGGCCTCCCGACGACGGCGGGCTGCCCCGCATACGCCTACGACCCGGAGACCGACGCCCCGGTGGTGGCCCGGCTCCGCGCGGCCGGCGCGATCGTGCTCGGCACCACGAACCTCGACCAGTTCGCCACGGGCCTGGTCGGCACCCGCTCCCCGTACGGCGCGGTCCGCAACGCCCACGATCCGGAGCGGATCAGCGGCGGCTCCAGCGCGGGTTCGGCCGTCGCGGTGGCCCTCGGCATCGTCGACTGCGCACTCGGCACCGACACGGCGGGCTCGGGCCGGGTCCCCGCCGCCTTCAACGGCATAGTCGGCCTGAAGCCCACCCGTGGCCTGGTCCCGACGGCGGGCGTGGTCCCGGCCTGCGCCTCGATCGACTGCGTGACGGTCTTCGCCCGCACCCTCCCCGAGGCCGAACAGGCCCTGTCCTTCATGGCCTCTCCGCCGGACAGGGACCTCCCGCCCCTCCCCCAGCGCGCACCGGGCCCGTGGCGCGTCGCGGTAGCCGCACGGAACGACCTGGGCGAGTTGGACGAGGGCTGGGCGGAGGCCTACGAGAAGGCGGTCACCCGCCTCCGTTCAGCGGGCTGCGAGATCCGCACCCTGGACCTCACCCCGTTCACAGAAGCGGCGGCGATGCTCTACCAGGGGGCGTTCGTGGCCGAGCGCTACACAGCGGTAGGAGCCTTTGTCGACAAGGCGATCGCATCCGGCACCGAGGGCCTGGACCCCACAGTCACCGGCATCATCACCCGAGCCCGAGACATCCCGGCCCACCAGCTGTACGCGGACGAGGAACGCCTGGCCGCCCTCCGCACCCGAGCCCTCGCCGAACTGGCGGACTCGGACGCCCTGTTGCTCCCGACGACACCGGGCCACCCCACCCTGTCCGAGGTGGCCGCCGACCCCCTGGGCGCCAACGCCCGCCTGGGCCGCTACACCAACTCCACCAACCTCTTCGACCTGGCGGCGGTAGCAGTCCCGTCGGCCGAGGTGAACGGCCTCCCCTTCGGCGTGATGCTGATCGGCCCGTCATTCACAGACGACCGCTTGGCGCGCATAGCGCGCGAGTTGGAGCCGGAGACCTACATCGCCGTAGTAGGCGCCCACCTGACGGGCCAGCCCCTGAACCCCCAACTCCTGTCCCTGGGCGCCCACTTGGACCGCACGACCACAACGGCCCCGGTCTACCGCCTGCACGCCCTGACAACAACTCCGCCCAAGCCGGGCCTGGTTCACGTCGGCGAGGGCGGAGCAGCGATAGAGACAGAGGTATGGCGCCTACCAGCAGAGGGCCTGGGCCGCCTGCTGGCAGGCCTGCCCCGCCCAATGACGCTGGGCAGCGTAGAACTGGCAGACGGAACAAGGGTCCCGGGTTTCCTGTGCGAGCCGGGCGCGCTGTCCAACGCAGAGGACATCACAAGCTACGGCGGCTGGAAAACGTACCTGGGCCGGAGTTTTTAGGGGCGCGGGGAACTGCGCGACCAGCCACAGTCAACCCGCACCCGCCAACGAACCCTCACCCCACCGACGAGTAGGCCACAACCCCCCGCAGCAACAGCTCAACCGCCTTACGCGCATTCTTCGCCACAGTGGAAGACGCCTCGCCCCCAGTAACCGGCGCCGCGGCAGAAATCTGCCCCAACACATCGATCACCTGCTTGCACCACCGAACAAAGTCCCCGGCCGGCATCTCAACCTCCCGAAGAACCTCGTCCAACCCCTTCCCACTGGCCCACATATACGCGGCCCAGGCAAACCCAAGATCAGGCTCCCGCTGCCCGACCCCCTCGGTCTGAGTGATCCGGAAGTCCTCCTCAAGGGCGTCGAGCCGCCCCCAGATCCGCACCATCTCCCCCAGCGCGGCCTTGGCCGCACCGGACGGCACCTTGGGAACGGTCGCGTCGTCACTGACCCGCGCCTCGAACACCAACGCCGAGACGCACGCGGCGAGTTCGGCAGGGGAAAGCCCCTCCCAGACACCCTCCCGCAGACACTCGCTGGCCAGCAGATCGAGCTCGCCATACAACCGGGCCAGCCGCTTGCCGTGTTCGGTGACCTCGTTGCCGCGCAGATAGTCCAGGTCGGTCAACAGCGCGACGATCCGGTCGAAGGTCCGGGCGATCGTGTTGGTCCGCCCCTCGATCCGCCGCTCCAGCTGCGAGGTGTCCCGCAGCAGCCGGTGGTACCGCTCGGCCCAACGGGCGTGATCCTCACGGTCGTTGCACCCATGACACGGGTGCGCCCGGATCGCCGTACGCAACTGGGCGATCTCCCGGTCGTCCGCGGCCTGCGAGCGCTGCTTGCGGGCCCGCTCCGGCGGGATGTGCCCGGCCTTGGTGCGCAGCGCGGACGCCAGGTCCCGACGGGACTGCGGGGAACGGGGGTTGAAGGACTTCGGGATCCGCATCCGGTCCAACGCCTCGACCGGGACGGGGAAGTCCATCGACGCGAGCCGCTTGACCTGCCGCTCGACGGTCAGGACCAGCGGACGCGGACCGTCGTGCTGCTCGAAGCCACGATGACCGTTGGACCGCCCGGCGGGCAGTCCCGGGTCCAACACCAGTGCCAGACCCGCGTACTTGCCGGTCGGGACATGGATGACGTCTCCCGGCTTGAGCTTCTCCAACGCTACGGCGGACTCCGCACGGCGCTGTGCCACACCCTGCCGGGCCAGCTCGGTCTCACGGTCCTTGAGCTCGCGGCGCAGCCGCATGTAGTCGTCGAAGTCGCCCAGGTGGCAGGTCATGGAGTCCTTGTAGCCCTCCAGACCCTCCTCGTTGCGCTGCACCTGCCGCGAGATCCCGACGACCGACCTGTCCGCCTGGAACTGCGCGAAGGACGTCTCCAGCAACTCCCGCGAGCGATGCCGCCCGAACTGCTCGACGAGGTTGACCGCCATGTTGTACGACGGCTTGAAACTGGAGCGCAGCGGGTACGTGCGCGTGCCGGCGAGTCCCGCGAGGTGCTCGGGACTGATCCCGCGCTGCCACAGCACGACGGCGTGGCCCTCGACATCGATGCCGCGGCGGCCGGCCCGACCGGTCAACTGGGTGTACTCGCCGGGGGTGATGTCGGCGTGCTGCTCGCCGTTCCACTTGACGAGCTTCTCCAACACCACCGAGCGCGCGGGCATGTTGATGCCGAGCGCCAGGGTCTCCGTGGCGAACACGGCCTTCACGAGCCCGCGCAGGAACAGCTCCTCGACGACCTCCTTGAACGTCGGCAGCATGCCCGCGTGGTGGGCCGCGATGCCGCGCTCCAGGCCTTCCAGCCACTCGTAGTACCCGAGGACATGGAGGTCCTCGTTCGGAATGGACGCCGTGCGCTCCTCGACGAGCGCCCGCACCCTCTCCCGCGCCTCGTCGTCGTTGAGCCGCAGCCCGGCGTACAGACACTGCTGTACGGCCGCCTCGCAGGCGGCGCGGCTGAAGATGAACGTGATGGCGGGCAGCAGGTCTTCGTTGTCCAGCCGCTCGATGACCTCGGGGCGGCCCGGTGTCCACACCCGCGAACGCGATCTGCGCTCCCGCTCCCGGTCGGCCTCGCGCATGGCACGGCCGCGCTTGCGGTCCTGGTAGGAGGGGCGCTGCGCCTCCATGCGGGCCAGGCGGGTGAGGTCAGGGTTGACGGCCTTCTTGTTGCCCTCGCCCTCCTCGAAGAGGTCGTACATCCGCCGCCCGGCGAGCACGTGCTGGAACAGCGGCACGGGCCGGTGCTCGGAGACGATCACCTCGGTGTCGCCGCGGACGGTGTCGAGCCAGTCGCCGAACTCCTCGGCGTTCGACACGGTCGCCGACAGCGAGACGAGGGTCACCGACTCGGGGAGGTGGATGATCACCTCTTCCCATACGGCGCCGCGGAAGCGGTCGGAGAGGTAGTGCACCTCGTCCATGACCACGTAGCCGAGGCCGAGGAGGGTCTGCGAACCGGCGTACAGCATGTTGCGCAGCACCTCGGTGGTCATGACGACCACCGGGGCTTCGGAGTTGACGCTGTTGTCGCCGGTGAGCAGGCCGACCTTGTCCGCGCCGTAACGGCGGCACAGGTCGGCGTACTTCTGGTTCGACAGGGCCTTGATGGGGGTCGTGTAGAAGCACTTCTTGCCCTGCTGGAGGGCGAGGTGGACGGCGAACTCGCCGACGATCGTCTTGCCGGAGCCGGTGGGCGCCGCGACCAGCACGCCCTTCCCCGCTTCGAGCGCCTGGCAGGCCTCGATCTGGAAGGGGTCGAGACCGAAGTCGTACATCTCGCGGAAGTCCGCGAGCGCGGTGGCCTGCTCGGCTGCCCGCAGGCGGGCTGCCGCGTACCGCTCGGCCGGGGAGAGGTCCTCTGTCATCGTGCTTTCGAGCGTACCGGGCGCCACTGACAACAGGACGATCATTATCCGTTCCCACGAGTCCTCCACACACGGAGACCGGCCGCCCGCGCTGCGGGAACGGCCGGTCTCGGTGGAGTCCGGGAGGTGATCAGGTCACGTCGTCGTAGCCGTTGACCCGGTCGGAACCGGTGCCGCCCGCCTGCTCGGGCAGGGCTGCCCGGCCGGCCGAGACGGTCTCGATGTCGCCGATGTCCTCGGGGGTGAGATCCAGGTCCGAGGCCTCGTCGTCGTCCGGTCCCTCCGCCTCGCGACGGCGCTTGCGCCGGTCGTTGAGCAGGGAGAAGACGACCGCGCCGAAGTACAGCACCCAGATCGGCCCGGCCAGCGCCAGCATGGTCAGCGGGTCGGTGCTGGGAGTGGCGATGGCGGCGAAGACCGTGATGCCGAGGATCATGGCCCGCCACCAGCCGAGCATCCGCGTGCCCGTCAGCGCGCCGGTGAGGTTCAGCATGATCAGCAGCAGCGGCAGCTCGAAGGAGAGGCCGAAGACGAGCACCATGCGCGTGACCAGGTCGAGCAGGTCGTCCAGCGGCAGCAGGTTGTTGACGTCCTTCGGCGTGAAGCCGATCAGGACCTTCGCCGTGGTGGGCAGCACCTTGTAGGCGAAGTAGGCGCCGCCGAGGAACAGCGGGACGCCGGTGCCGACGAAGGAGAGCGCGTACTTCTTCTCGTTCTTGTGCAGGCCCGGGGCGATGAAGCCCCAGAGCTGGTACAGCCAGACCGGGGAGGCCAGGACGACACCGGCCATCAGGGACACCTTCAACGCCAGCGTGAACGGTGTCAGCAGACCGTTGATCGTGATCTGCGCACACTGGTGGGTCTTGTCGCCCGCCTTCTGCAGTTCCTCGAAGGTGGAGGCGCAACCGACCGAGTCCAGCACCGGCTTGGTGATGATGTTGACGATGTCGTTGTAGAAGAAGGCGGCCACGCAGGTCACCACGATGATGGCGAGCATCGCCTTCGCGAGCCGGTTGCGCAGCTCACGCAGATGGTCCGCGAGGGGCATCCGCCCCTCGGGGTCCTTCTCCTTCGTGCGGGCAGACTTAGGCAACCCACGTCCTCATCTCGTGCGGCAGGCCGAGGGGGTCCCGGCCCTGCGTCAGCGCTTGGTCGTGTCCGACGGCTCGGTGACGGGACGCGAACTGGTCACGTCGCCGGGGGCCGCCTGGATGGTGCGCTGCACGGACTCGTCGGTGTTCGGCGGGCCGGCGGGGGTGGGCGTGGTGTTGCCCTCTTCCTTCATCGCCTTGGCTTCGCTCTTGAGGATGCGGGCGGACTTGCCGAGCGAGCGGGCCATGTCCGGAAGCTTCTTCGCGCCGAACAGGAGCACGATGACGACGAGGATGAGAATGATCTCGGGAGCTCCGAGCCTTCCGAACATAAGTCTTTACCTTCTCACCGAGGCGGCTGGGGTGGGGTGCTGTGCGACCGGTCGGACATCTGTCCGACCTTCGTGCTGCCAGCGATCGTAACGCTCAGGGGTAAACGTGAGGCAATCCCCGTGCGTACTCCCGGTCCGCGCTCCGTGCCTCGTTATCCGGACCGCGATCAGCAGCGTACCCGCCTCCGCCGACAACGTGACAGGGCAAAGTGACGCGAAGCGCATGAGGCGCGCAACTCACACCCCGCCCATATGTGACTCACAGTGCGTCCACGGAACGCGCCGTCGACACCGCCGCCCGTTCCAGGTCCTCGGCCGCCCGGTTGATGCGGTGCGCGGCGTCCGCGACCTGGAGTCCGAGCCGCCGCGCCTCCAGGAAGACCCGGACGGCGAGCACGCCGAGCACGGCGAGACCCAGGAAACCCACAGCTACCGCGACCATCGCCCAGAACATGGGGCGAGCCTAGACCCTGCTACCCGACGGAGGTCAGCCGCAGGGTCCTGACCCCGCCGCCGACGAGCAGTTCGACGATCCGCTCGCCCGCGGGCTTGCGTACGGCCGCGCCGCAGTCGGGGCAGGTGAAGGAGTAGAAGGTGGTGCGGCTGGTGGCGCCGATGGCGAGGCGCAGGGCGCTCGCCGCCAGTTCGAAGTTGCCCCGGCAGTCCGGGCAGCCCGCTCTGAACATCACGGGGACCACGCTCTTCATCCCGGCGAACGCGGCGGCCACCGTCATCTCCGGACCACCCGAGACGCCCTGGGCGTCCGAGACGCCCGGGACACCCGTCATCGTCGACTCGCTCACAGCCCCTGCTCCTCTTTCCTTGGTCGTTCGCCTCCGGGGCGCTTTCAGCCGTTACCGAGAGGGCGACCGTGCTCACCCCTTCGGGCCTCCGCGCGCTCGCCCTCTCGGTAACGGCGCGCCCCTACGACTCACTCCCGCCTCTCGTCAACACCGTGCACTGCGTCAACCACACCCTGCGGGCCGTCGTACGCCTCCAACGCCTCGCGGGCGGCCCGGCGGGCGCTGTCGGCGAGGTCGCTCGGGGAGACGATCCGGCCGTCGCGCCCGAGCCGCAGGGCCAGGCGTCTCAGGGACGTGGGGTCGGGGGTGCGCAAGGTAATACGCAGCCCGCCGTCGGGAAGCTCATCGGCGCTGTCGTGCGGGTAGTACTCGGCGACCCAGCGCCCGCCAGGGCCGACCTCCACGACGACCTCCGGGTCCTCGGCGGCGGGCTGCACCAGCGCCTCCGACAGGTCCCGCAGTTCGATCTCGGGCGGTGCGGACGGCTCGTCGAGGATCTTGATCTCGGCGACCCGGTCGAGGCGGAAGGTGCGGCGCGCCTCGGAGCGCCGGCACCAGGCCTCCACGTACGTGTGCCCGATGCTGACCAGCCGGATGGGGTCGATCTCGCGCTCGCTCAACTCGTCGCGGGCGGGCGAGTAGTAGCGGATCCACAGGCGGCGGCGCTCGGAGATGGCCCGGTCGACGTCGGCGAAGACCCCGCCCTCGGACTCGAAGGTCACCGACAGCCGCGCGCTCGCGCCGGCCGCCTCACCGGCCGCCGCCTCCAGCTTGGCGTTGGCCCGCAGCAGCGCCTGCCGGTCGCTCTCGCGCAGGCCGGGGAGCGTCGATACGGCGCGGGCGGCCACCAGGAGCGCGGTCGCCTCGTCGGCGGCGAGCCGCAGCGGTTCGGCGACGTCGTCCGGGTTGTGCCACCAGATGCGGTCGCCGTCGGTGTCGATGTCGAGGAGGTCGCCGCCGCGGAAGCTGGTCCCGCACATGGGCAGGATGTCGAGGTCGGAGACCAGCTCGTCCTCGGTGATCCCGAAGGCACGGGCGACGTCCTCGATACGTGCCCCGGGGCGCTCCTTCAGATAGGTCACCAGGGAGAGCATCCGCCGGGTCTGGTCGATGGCGTTGACGGGCCTGACCGGTTTGCCTGCCACAGTTCTCTTCCGCTCCCCCTCAGCCCTTGGCCACGGCACGCAGCCGGTCCACCACGTCGGCCCGCAGCTCGGCGGGTTCCAGGACGACGACATCGGGCCCGAACTCCACCAGCCAGGCGTCCAGCCCGTGGCCGTACGGAATCTCCAACTCGTCCCAGCCGTCCCCGAGTTCCCGCACCGCCACGGCTTTCGCCCGCAAGGGGTATCCGGAGCCCGTGCGCAGCCGGATCAGCGCGGAGCGGTCGGCGGTCTCCCCCGCCCAGCTCGCGACGGTCTCCCGCACGGTGACGACGTCGGGGATGTCCGCGGTGAACCGCCCGTTGCGGGACCGCACCCTGCCGGTGATCCGGGACAGCCGGAAGACGCGCTCGGCGCCCCGGTCCCGGTCCCAGCCGGCGAGGTACCAGTGGCCGCGCCAGCACTCCAGCGCCCACGGCTCGACGTTGCGGGGTTCGGGGCGCGCGGCGGTGGCCTTGCGGTAGTCGAAGACGACGGGCCGGCGGTCGCGGCAGGCCAGCATCAGCGGCTCGAACGACGCCTCGTGCACCGGGATGCGCGGCTCCAGGGCGCCGTGCGGCTCGTACGGGTCGAGGTCCTCGGGCATCCCGGCGGCGCGCAGCTTCTGCAGCGCGCCACTCGCGGCGCCGGCGAGCCGGGCCTGCTGCCACACCTTGGCGGCGAGACCGAGCGCGGCGGCTTCCTCGGCGTCGAGGGTGATGGGCGGGAGGCGGTTGCTGTCGCGGCGGGCGAGATAGCCGACCTCGCCGTCCAGGTTCTCCACCGTCTCGATGACGAGGCCGAGTTCGCGCAGATCGTCCTTGTCGCGCTCGAACATCCGGTTGAAGGAGTCGTCGCTGCCCGCTTCCAGGTACGCCTCGATGGACTCGCGCAGCTCACGCTTGCTGAGCGGCCGCCGCGTCCCGAGCAGACACAGCGCGAGGTTCATCAGCCGCTCGGCCTTGGCAATGGCCATCGACGCCCTTCGCCTCCCTGTATGTGCTTACGAACGATGACCGTACCGCCCCACGGAGGCCTGGCAAAAGCCGAGGGCCCATGCCCTCACAGGCATGGGCCCCAGGTGATCGGGTCCGGTCGGAACCGGTGATCAGACGGCGACGAGGTCGACCACGAAAATCAGGGTCTCGCCCGGCTTGATCGCCGGGGTCGGGCTCTGGTTGCCGTAGGCGAGGTGCGCCGGGATGGTCAGTTGGCGACGGCCGCCGACCTTCATGCCCTGTACGCCCTGGTCCCAGCCCTTGATGACACGGCCGCCACCGAGCGGGAACTTGAACGGGGTGCCGCGGTTCCAGCTGGCGTCGAACTCCTCGCCGGTGCTGAAGGCCACGCCCACGTAGTGGACGGTGACGTTCTGGCCCGCCACCGCGACCTCGCCGTCACCCTCCCAAAGATCCTTGATCTCCAGGGCGGCCGGGGCTTCGCCCTCCGGGAAGTCGATCTCGGGCTTCTCGATGCTCACGTCTCTGGCTCCTGCTTGTGTACGACAAGACAACTCGGACAGTCTCGCATCCCGGCCGGGATCGCGTTGCGGCCAGGCCCGACCCTCTCAGGGGTCACATGGCCGCCAGGATGTCCACGGAGAACACGAGGGTGTCGCCCTTCTTGATGGCGCCGCCGCTCGGCGGGGTGTTCCCGTAGGCCAGGTCCGCGGGCGCGACGATCATGACGCGGCTGCCGACCTTCTTGCCGGTGATGCCCTGGGCCAGGCCCTTGACGACCGATTCCATGTCCTTGATCGCGAACTGGCTCAACCGCCCCTGGGAGTACGTCGATTCGAACTCCTTGCCGGTGCTCCAGACCACGCCCTTGAACTGGCAGAGGATCGACTGGGCCTCCTTGACGACGGCTCCGTCGCTCTCCAGGACGTAGTTCGACACCAGCTTCTTCGGCGGGTCGGTCTTGGGGACGGTGACCGAGGGGGCCTTGCCGTCGGTGTTGGTGCCGACCTTGGGCAGATCGGCGTCGGACTGCGCGACGGTCGAACCCTTGGCGGAGCTCTTGGCGTTGAAGGAGTCCTGGACGTCGATCACGAAGACCAGCGTGTCGGTGCCCTTGATGCCCGCCTCGGAGCTGCCCGCCGTGCCGTATCCCCAGGTCGGCGGGATGGCCATCTCGACGCGGCTGCCGACCTTCTTGCCCGCCAGGCCGTAGCGCCAGCCGTCGATGATGCCGCCCTGCGCGAGCTGGATGACCAACGAGGTCTTGCGGTCGTAGGAGTTGTCGAAGACCTTCGCCGTCGACCAGATCTGGCCCAGGTAGTTGACCTTGACGAAGTCGCCCTCCGCCACGGCCTTGCCGCTGCCCGCGATCACCGTCTTCACCGCGAGGTCCTTCGACGGATCACCGCTGCCCTTGGCGACCGTCGGCTTCTCGTCGAACTTCGTGCCCGCGGTGATCGCCGGCAGCGGACCGTCCACGAGCTTCGGCGGCGGAACCGCCGTGGCCGAGGCGGACGGTGAGGGCGACGGCGACGCGCTGGCCTTGCTGGAGGAGGAATCGCTGTCACCACACCCCGCGAGCGTCACAAATCCTGCGGGAACAGCGATGAGAAGGGAGCGTCGGCGCACGGTGAAGGCCTCGTATCGGTCGATCTCGTTGATGGCGTGCGCGCAACTCTACGACGTGGCACGGGCCCCGTACGTGAAACGTACGGGGCCCGTGTGGCGTACCGAATATGTATCCGGAGGTCGATATCCGGATACTTTCGCCTACATTCCGGCGATCAGTTTCTCCACCCTGTCGTCCACGGAACGGAACGGGTCCTTGCACAACACCGTGCGCTGGGCCTGGTCGTTGAGCTTGAGATGGACCCAGTCGACGGTGAAGTCCCGCCGCTGTTCCTGAGCCCTGCGGATGAAGTCGCCGCGCAGCCGTGCCCGAGTGGTCTGCGGCGGAACGGACTTGCCTTCGAAGATCTTCAAGTCGTTGCAGATCCGGGCGGCTTGGCCCTTCCTCTCGAGGAGGTAGTAGAGCCCTCGGCGACGGTGGATGTCGTGGTAGGCGAGGTCGATCTGCGCCACCCGCGGGTGGGACATGGTCATGTTGTGCTTCGCCCGGTACCGCTCGATCAGCTGGTACTTCATGACCCAGTCGATCTCGGTGCCGATCCGGTCGAGGTCCTCGGCCTCGATCGCGTCGAGCGTGCGGCCCCACAGCTCCAGGACCTGCTCGACGGTGCCCGTGCGGATGCCGCGGCGCTCGACGAAGTCCACGGCCTTCTCGTAGTACTCGCGCTGCACCTCGATCGCGGAGGCCTCGCGTCCGCTGGCCAGACGCACCTTGCGCTTGCCCGTGATGTCGTGGCTGACCTCGCGGATCGCCCGGATCGGGTTCTCCAGGGTCAGGTCGCGCATCACCGTGCCCGCCTCGATCATGCGCAGCACCAGGTCGGTGGCGCCGACCTTGAGCAACATGGTCGTCTCGGACATGTTCGAGTCGCCCACGATGACGTGGAGACGGCGGTAGCGCTCGGCGTCCGCGTGCGGTTCGTCCCGGGTGTTGATGATGGGCCGGGAACGCGTCGTCGCCGAGGAGACGCCCTCCCAGATGTGTTCGGCGCGCTGGCTGACGCAGTACACGGCGCCGCGCGGAGTCTGGAGCACCTTGCCCGCGCCGCACAGAAGCTGACGCGTGACCAGGAACGGGATGAGGATGTCCGCGAGCCGGGAGAACTCGCCGTGCCGTGCCACCAGGTAGTTCTCGTGGCAGCCGTACGAGTTGCCCGCCGAGTCGGTGTTGTTCTTGAAGAGGTAGACGTCGCCCGCGATTCCCTCCTCGTGCAGGCGTCGTTCGGCGTCCACCAGGAGTCCTTCGAGAATGCGCTCGCCGGCTTTGTCGTGGGTGACCAGTTCGGTCACGTTGTCACATTCGGGGGTCGCGTATTCCGGATGTGAGCCCACGTCGAGATAGAGCCGGGCGCCGTTTCGCAGAAAGACATTGCTGCTGCGGCCCCATGACACGACACGGCGGAAGAGGTACCGAGCCACTTCGTCGGGAGACAGACGCCGCTGTCCCCTGAACGTACACGTGACGCCGTACTCGTTCTCCAGCCCGAAAATGCGGCGGTCCATGACTGAACATTACGCCCGATCGCCTGTGCTGAAACGGGGTTCGGCGGCACGGTTTGGATCATTTTCCGATGAAGCCGCAACCACCGCGCCCACGGCGGGAGCTGCGAGGACCCGCCCGGTGGCCACCAGAACCAGCAGCGACACCACCCCCGCGACCCCCGGCACGGCGAACCCCCACAGCGCCCCACCGGCCTGTACGACCGGCCCCGCGACGCCCGTTCCGACCGACGCCCCCACGGTGAACGTCGTCACAAGCCACGAGAAAGCCTCGGTGACCGTGCCCTTCGGGGCGTGCCGGTCGACGATGATGAACGCGCAGGCGAGGGCCGGCGCGAGGAACACCCCGGCGAGCACGGTGAGCAGCACCATGGCGACCGCGCCCGGCATGAGCATCAGCGGCAGGTAACACACCGCCAGCAGCCCCACCAGGACCCGCAGTCGCCGCTCCGGCACCCCGCTCCACTGCCGCGCCCCGTAGACGGTGCCGCCCAGCAGCGCGCCCAGTCCGATCGCCGCCATGAGCCAGCCGTAGACCACGTCACCACCGTGCCCGTCGGCGTACGACACGGACGCGACCGTGATCGACCCGAGCGCCATCCCGACGAACAGGAACGCGCCGAGCAGCGCGAGGAGCCCCGGCGAGCGCAGGGCGCCCAGCCAGTGCGCCTCACGCGGAGCCGAACGCCACGCGCGCGAGGGCGGCGACACGACTACGGAGAGGGCGCCCAGCACCCCGATGACGTTCAGCACGAGCAGCGCCACGGGGGCGGACCACAGCGACACGAACACCGTCACGAGCAACGGCCCCACGGTGAACATGACTTCCTGGGCGACCGCGTCCATGGCGTACGCCGTGTGCACCTGGTCCTCCCGGCGCAGCACCGCCGGCCACAGCGCCCGCAGACCGCCCTCCAGGGGTGGCGCGAAAAGCCCGGCGGCCGCGACGGCCGTGTAGGCGAGCGGCAGCGGATCGGTGCCCCAGAAGGCGAAGACGGCCATGGAGAGCGCCGAGAGGACCGCGGCGGGCAGCTGCACGCGCGGCTGCCCGTGGACGTCCACCAGGCGCCCGAGGGGGGGCTGTCCGACCGCGTTGGCGATGCCGTACACGGCCGCGAGCGCCCCCGCGAGGCTGTAGGTGCCGCCCTCGGCGCGGATGAACAGCACGATCGCGATCGCCGCGGTGGCGTTCGGCAACCGCCCCACCAGCGTGCCCACCAGCAGGCGGGTGGCGTGCCTCGCCCTGAGGATCTCCAGATATCCCACGGCCTCGTACCGCCCTCCCCCTCACCGCACACATGAGGTTTTACGTATAACGTCGTCTGTCATACGTACCATGTGCGCTGTTCACGAGTCCATACGGAGTCCCCACGGAGTCCTCACCAAGGAGCAGGCCGACGGTGGCAGCAGGCAGCACCCGCCCCACGAGCCGCGACGTCGCGCAGGCCGCCGGCGTCTCCCAGGCGGCCGTCTCCCTGGTGCTCGGCGACAAGTGGCGCGGCCGGGTCTCGGCCACCACCGCCGAACGCGTCCGCGAGGCCGCCCGCGACCTGGGTTACCGCCCCAACCTCGCCGCCCGCAACCTCCGCCTGGGCCGCACCCGCACCGTCCTGCTCGTGGTCCCGGTCCTCACGACGGAGTTCTTCGCGGGCGTCTACACCGGCGCCGCCCGCGTCGCCGCCGAACACGGCTTCGGCGTCGTCCTCTACCCCTCCCCCGAGGGCA